>DASTTD010000485.1:0-2776 GCA_035760325.1 Gemmatimonadaceae bacterium | reverse complement strand
TCGAAGGCAACGCCGTCTGCCGGTCCGGTCAGCTCATAGGGGCCGTCGAGCGGCAGCACGATCGGCGAGCAGCCTGGCTCATCGCACGGAGCGATCTGCCGATACGGCGCCGGCGGCTGCAATGGTTCCCAGCAAAGGTCGTTGGTGCGCTCGCTTCTTCCGGTCGCTGGATATTCCGGGTCGAATGACTGTCCGTAAACCTGGGCGTAGTTGCAGCCCGCGGGCAAGGTGGAGCCGGTTGTCGCTGTATTCGTAAGCGAGTTGAAAACCCGCCCGAAGCCCTTGGGGTAGCTCGCCTGATGGCGGTTGGTGGTGTAGAGGTGATGGGTGAGACCAATATACGCGTCGACTGCCACGCTCCCCGACGAATCGTACAAAGTGACGCTGGCGTCGGAGCCGACTTGCCACCGACCGCCGAAGATGTTGACCGACACCTGGATGAGGTTAGCCCGCATTTCTCACCAAGGAGACAAAAAAGCCGCCGCACCGTGCTATTAAGTTGAGTGTCAGCAACAACTTGATGGCGACGGGAGGCGGCGGCGTGAAACAGGCAGAGTGTAACGGGGAACAGCTGAGTTTCCAAGGGGTGGGAGGGCGGCAGATCGTGGCTCGTTTCGATGGCGGGCAGCTCAGTTCTGATGGCGGCGGGCTGCTGTTGCGAGAGGTCGAGCGGCGGACTGGGTTGTTGAGTCAGTTCGCGGCCTGTTTTCGTGATCATCGGAACCCGCTGTTGGTCGAGCACACCGTAAAAAGTCTGATCAGCCAACGGGTGATGGGACTGGCGCTGGGCTACGAGGATCTGAACGACCATGACCAGCTCCGTCACGACCCGCTGATCGCGACGCTGGTGGAGAAGGCTGATCCGACGCGGACGCTGGCAGGCAAGAGCACGTTGAACCGGCTGGAGTTGACGCCGGAAGGCAACGGAGAGGATCGGTACAAGCGGATCGTTTACGACACAGCAGCGATCGACCGATTCCTGGTCAGCGCCTTTCTGCAGTCGTATGCGAGGGCGCCGGAACGGATTGTTCTCGATCTGGACACGACCGACGACGAGATCCATGGTGGCCAGGAAGGGCGCTTCTTCCACGGCTACTACGGATCGTACTGCTACTTGCCGTTGTACATCTTTTCGGGCGAGCACTTGTTGTGTGCCCGGTTACGGCAGGCGAACGTCGGCCCTGCCGAGGGAACGGTCGAAGAGATCGAGCGAATCGTGAGTCAGATTCGTGAGCAGTGGCCGAACGTGAAGATCGTAATCCGCGCGGATTCGGCATTCAGCCGCGACGACATCATGAGCTGGTGTGAAGAGCACGGGATCGACTATGTGCTCGGACTGGCCCGGAACGCCCGGCTGGAGCGGATGATCGCCAGCGAGATGGAACAGGCATGTGCCGAGTCCAAGCGCACCGGCCGGCCGTTCCGCAGCTACAAGGACTTTGCGTATCAGACGCGCGAGAGCTGGAGCTGCGAGCGACGCGTGGTGGGCAAGGCCGAGTATCTGGTCGATAAACCCAATGCACGATTCGTCGTCACCTCGTTTCCTATCGAGGAAGTTGCTGCACAGTCGCTCTACGAGAACGATTACTGCGGGCGGGGTGAAATGGAGAACCGCATCAAAGAGCAGAAGACCTTTCTGTTCTCGGATCGCACCTCGGCGGCCACGATGCGCGCGAATCAACTGCGGCTCTGGTTCTCCTCGGTTGCCTACCTGCTGATGAGCGCTCTGCGCAGACTGGGGCTGCAGGACACGGATCTGGCCAAGGCGCAATGCGACACGATCCGGCTCAAGCTGTTCAAGATCGGAGCACGCATCACCATCACCACGCGCAAGATCTGGATCTCACTCTCGAGCAGCTATCCGTTGGCCAGCCTGTTCGCTCGGGTGTGCAGCAACCTCGCTCACGCCTCGCCCTGATCCCGTTCCAACCTCTTGCGATGACGGCTGTTCCCGGTTGCGATGGGGACAGGTGTGTTCGGGACGGTTCGGAACCGCCGCTTTCATACGCTTTCCACAGTCGGGAGGGCCCGTTGGACCGCCGAACTGCACACAAGCATGTGCATGTTTGCCGGCGACGGCCTTCGACATCAGCCATCCGCTCCGCAAATCGCGTTTCCACAGCCACGCCTCGGATCGTTTCAGCATGGTGAGAAATGCGGGCTAGCGGTCGCCGGCCGATCGTGTTTCCTGCTGCCGGATCGAAGCGATCAGATCCTCGAGCTCGAGATCCGCAAAGATCTCCTGCCGTTCTTTCGTGTAGTCACCATGGCCGGGGTCGTACTGCATCATGAATCGCATCGCTCCGGCGGGACCGAGCCGCTCCGTCAGCGCTTTCCATCCTTCGAGCCGGATCTGGTAAGCGGACATCGACGACGACTTGCTCATTCGCCAGTCTCCTCATCGAACACGATCTGGTCCGGCCTCACCACGTCGATCCGCATCTGATCACGCCTTTCGAGCGCCCTTCTGAACAGCCGATCGTCGGTGGTCACAAACCAGCGAGCCTCTGCCTTCTCCGCCAGGGCGAGATGGAGCGCGTCGAGCGGACCGAATCCGAGGGTCGTGAGCAGCCGTGCCCGTTCATTGGCGTCGGGAGTGGCATGGACGGCACGTTCCGCTTTCTGCAGCCAGAGATCCGTCGCGAGGCGCCGATCTTCGCGAGGATTCCGGTCATTCTCGAACCGATGCGCCGGTGAGACGACGAGCTGAATGCTCCCGTTTTCCACCTTCTCGAAAATGCGCGCCACGGCTTCCGCCTCGCGCCGGATTCTTTCG
>DASTTD010000484.1:0-4018 GCA_035760325.1 Gemmatimonadaceae bacterium | reverse complement strand
CAGCGGACGCAGCGATTATGCGCGAGTTCCCGGCAGCGAGTTCGAGATGGAAGCCGATCTCGTGCTGCTCGCGATGGGATTCACCGGTCCCGTGAAGGACCGGCTGTTGGTGGATCTCGCCGTTGGCCTCGACGCGCGCGGGAATGTCGCGACCGATATGGCGCACCGCACCAGCATCCCCGGAGTTTTTGCCGCGGGTGACGCCCGTCGCGGCGCCTCTCTTATAGTATGGGCGATTCGCGAGGGACGAGATGCGGCGGAATCGATCGACCGGTGGCTGCGGGATGAATCAATCCCGTCTCTTGCCCTCGTCGGTTCGTTGCAGGAGAGTCAGTAGCGGACGTTTTGGATCAGTGCGCAGGACGGTGGAGTAGGGGGTCCTGCTAGCAGGACCCCCACTCCACCTCCCACACGCCTTCCGAATGCACCCGCCCTGAGGGAACCCGCGCGCCTTGACGACGCACTTCGGCCTGTTTTTCGGCGTGCCTACGGAATCAGAGTCCCCTGCGTCGCCCACACCTGCCACCGACCATCGCGCTTGATGAAGACGTCGGTGAACCGCACCCGCCGATCGAACGCCTTGCCTTGCGGGTCGCGCCCTACGACATGGTTGACGCCGGTCACGACAGCGGTTTTCCCCTCGACCCGAACGTTCAGGTCCGAAAGGTCGAGCGACTGTATCACGGTCTTGTCGGTTCGGACATCAGCCAGGGCTTGCGCTTTGTTCCACAGAGCGGCAGTGCGGCTGTTGATCTGGCTCACATCAGAGGCGTAGTTCCTCTCGAACCATGAGGCATCACGCCTGAGCGAAGCATCGTTCCACTCCCTCTCCATGTAAGACAGGACGCCCGCATCGTCGAGAGGATGGCCGGTGTTGGCGACGACCTGCCACCGCCCTCCGCGCTTCTCGAGAACGTGAACGGCACGCGACTGGAACGTCTGATCTTTGCCGTCGACGGCTACCGTGGTAACGCCGCGATGAGTTATCGTCGCGGTATTCGGGGTGCAGCTGATGGTATAGGAGTCGTAGACAAACCTTGGCGCCGCGGCGGGATTGGCGCGATTTCTCTCGGCCGCTCGAACGGCCGCATCGATCCCCGCCGCTTTCGTTTGCGTTCCAACCGGTCCGAGACCCTGATAGTCGTCCGCCATGATCGCTTGCAGCGCCGCCCGGTCACCGCGGTTGGTCGCGTCACCCCACGACCGGTCGAATGCTTCGAGCGCTTTCTTGTCCGCATCGCTGCATTGAGCGAAAGCGGGTCCCGCTACAAAGAGAACCGAGACTGCCGCGAGAATCACTTTCATACCGACTCCTGAAAGGGTGGGCCAGCCAGACGGATATAGCGCTTCCCATTTCGCTGTTCAACTACCCCGGCGGGCGAGTGTAACTACAAATCCACAACTACCCGGGAATAGAAAACTCATCTGATTTCTCCGACTCTCCTACCGCGCGATCGCCGTGTGTCCGTTCAGCGTCCTCCCGACGGCATTGGCAACCGGCCCGACCGCGCGCATGAGCTCCGCGAACCCCTCTACCGTGAGCGACTGGTCGCCATCCGACAACGCCGCTCCGGGATCGGGATGCACCTCCACCATGATCCCATCCGCTCCGGCGGCGATGCTGGCGAGCGCCAGCGGCAGTACCAGCCGCGCCCTGCCTCCCGCATGGCTGGGATCGACGATCACCGGCAGATGGGTTTCCTCCTTGAGGAGCGGGACGGCCGACACGTCGAGCGTGGCGCGCGTCGAAGTCTCGAAGGTCCGAATCCCGCGCTCACACAGCACGATGTCGCTGTTGCCCGCCGCCATCACGTGCTCGGCGGCCATCAGCAGCTCGGTGATGGTCGCCGACAGTCCGCGCTTGAGCAGAACGGGACGCCCACACCTTCCGACCTCCTCCAGCAGCGAGAAGTTCTGCATGTTGCGCGCGCCAACCTGCACCATGTCGGCCGTGCTGGCGACGAGCTCGACCTGCCGGGTGTCCATGACTTCCGTAACGATGGGCAAATCACTCTCCGTCCGCGCTGCGACCAGAAATTCCAGGCCGCGGGCGCCCAGGCCATTGAAAGAGTAAGGGGAGGTGCGCGGCTTGAAGGCACCGCCGCGCAGCATCACTGCTCCCAGGCCTTTCACGTCGTGAGCGATGCTCACTATCATCTCGGCGCTCTCGACCGAGCACGGTCCGGCAATTACCGTAATCGCGATGCCGCCGATGCTCACGCTGGGACTCACACGCACGGGACGCGTCGATGCTCCAGTCGACGCTGGCGGTGGATGCGCGGCAAGGCGATACGGTCGCGCCCCTTCGCGCGCGGCGAATCCGCTACTGGATGTTGGTCGAAGAGTTTTCAACTGAATAGACTCGGACCTGATCATGACTGCCCCGACGTTGGAATGAGATTTTGACCTTTTGCTCGCGGGGCTGGTGAAAAGAAAAGGCCCCCGCGTTGCGGAGGCCGGTGGTCTGTTTGCGAGTTGAAGCTGAACTTTACCGCACGCGTGACCGGGGCCCCCGACGGATGTAACCGAAGGTGCCGAAGTAATAGGTCGCGATAAACCAATTGCCTGTCATGCCGCTAACGTATGCTGAGAGTATCGAATTGTAAAGAGCCGAGTAAACCTCGGATGTCCCCTTCGTCGACGAGCTTCTTCTTGTCAGCAAGGTCCTTGAACCGCGCGAACACCACGCTCAGCTCGTCGTCACTCAGCGCGTAGCCGAGTGATTCGGTCTTGGCGCGCAGGGCGTGCCGGCCAGAGTGCTTGCCGAGCACGAGGCCGATGCCGTCCCAGCCCACCGACTCCGCGGTCATGATCTCGTAGGTCAGCCGGTTCTTGAGCACTCCGTCCTGGTGGATCCCCGCCTCGTGCGCAAACGCGTTGGCGCCAACGATTGCCTTGTTGGGCGGCACGACGATGCCGGTACAGTCGGAAACGAGGCGTGAGGAGCGCGCGAGCTCGCGCGTGTCGATGTTGGTGTAAAGCCCGAAAAACGGACGCCGGGTGTGGAGCGCCATCACCAGCTCCTCGAGCGCTGCATTCCCAGCCCGCTCGCCGATTCCATTGATCGTGCACTCCGCCTGTCTGGCGCCCGCTCGCAGCGCGGCGAGAGAGTTGGCGACAGCGAGGCCGAGGTCGTCGTGGCAGTGCGCCGAAACAGTTACATGCTCCACGCCGGGAACATTGGCGAGAACTCCCGCCACCAGCGCGCCGTATTCATCCGGCGTGGAATAGCCGACGGTGTCCGGGACATTGAGCGTCGTCGCTCCGCACTCGAGCGCCGCGGTGAGAACCTCGTACAAGAAGTCAGGGTCGGACCGCGCCGCATCTTCCGCCGAGAACTCCACATCCGCCCCGAGCGAGCAGGCGTAGGCGACCGAATTGGCGGCCGCAGCTACAATCTGCGCCCGCGTCATCCCGAGCTTGTGCTTCATGTGCAGGTCGGACGTCGCAAGAAAGATGTGGATGCGCCCGCTCACCGCCGGCTCTACTGCCTGCCAGCAACGCTCGATGTCCCGCTCACTCGCCCGCGCGAGGCCGCAGATGGCTGGACCGCCCGCTCCACCAACCTCGCGCGCGATCTGGTGGACCGCGTTCCAATCGCCCGGCGAAGCCGCCGGGAATCCTCCCTCGATCACGTCCACTCGCAGTCTCGCCAGCTGATGCGCCACAGCGAGCTTTTCCTCGAGGGTCATCGTGCAGCCGGGGGCCTGCTCGCCATCGCGAAGGGTAGTATCGAAAATCCGTACGCGGCCGTCAGCGATGGAATCCGGCTGCGCAAGTCCCGGCACGCGGCCGTAAGCGATGGGATCCGGCTGCGCAGGTCCCGGTACCCTGTCGCCCTCGAGCTCCGATGTCATGCGCTCGCCGCGCCCGGCATGACTTCCTTCGCGTTCACGAACGGCATCATCCGCCGCAGCGACCGCCCTACATCCTCGATGCGGTGGCCGGTTTCGGCGGAGCGTGTCCGCTTGAAGCGCGGCAGCCCGGAATTGTTCTCAGCGATCCACTCCTCCGCGAA
>DASTTD010000483.1:0-5267 GCA_035760325.1 Gemmatimonadaceae bacterium | reverse complement strand
ACGACCCTAATCTGAAGGACCTGCCGACTGACGCCGCAACGTTGAAGGAGCGTCAGGAGCACGAGCGGTTCTTCAAGGAGATGCGCAAGCGTGATTTTTAATCGTCGGCGCGTTGTTGCACCCGGCCGAAAGAGAGTGATGGCCAGCTCTCGATATCTGATCATCGCCTCGCTGGTGGCCGCCGCCCCGCTCGGTGCCCAGGGCCAGGCGATGACCCCCGCCCAGCAGGGGCCCGCCGTCCCGGCGTGCTCAAGCTGGCCTGGGGGAACCTCGAGCTATCGACTGATTGGCGGGTCGGCCGCTAGGTAGCTACCAGGGACGCCAGCTAGCTACGACCCCCCAGGTAGCTACGGACGCCAGGTAGCCAGGGACGCCACGTAGCTAGGGCCTGGCCTCGGCGCCTCTCTCCTCGGGGGCGCGGGCCCTCGTCGCCCGCAGGCCCAGCCTGCTCGGATCGGATACCGGCAGGTAGCTGAATTCCTCCCCGCTGGCGGCGCGCTGAAGGAGCATGCCTCCGCGCGCCATGTCACCGTGACCGACGAATTCTTTCGGGAAGACCAGCCTCGAGCCAAAGACCGGTAGCAGCGCGTCGACGTATTTTCCGGTAGCAACACTGCCGAGCAGCACTACTTCGCACTTGCTTCCTATTGCCTTCGCGAGAGCCATGGAGTCGCGGTCGAGCGGGATTCGGTAGCGCGGGTCATCCGCCTCGATGGGCACGGTCGCAAAACGCTCCAGGTCCGCCAGGCGCACGATGAGATCCGGAGAGCACAGGCCGTCGGTCGGCGTGATAATGTGAACGCCGCCGACGCGCGGCGGCGGGTTCTGAAATGCATTCGCGTACGCCAGCTTCCCGCGGAAGTAGAGGCCGCTCAGGAAGCTGAATACTTCCCCGATCGAAGCGCCCGGGCCAGACCGTATTTTCTGAGCCACCGCGAACTCCGCCCGCTCGTTGAACAGGAGAGCGGCACGCTTTCCGCCACAGCTTGCCGGAGAGAGAAGAAAGATTCGCCGTTGCGTCACGTCAGGGACGAGAGCAATTCTTTCGCCGCTGCGCAAGTCGATCGATCGAGCCGCCGAGCGCGGACGCCTCGGGATTGTTAAAATTGAAGAGGGGTGACGAGTATGCCGAAGAACACTTTGCAACAGCTTCACAGGGCCGGCCAGTCGATCTGGCTCGACAGCATCGATCGGACGATGCTGCAAAACGGCGAGCTGGAGCGGCGCGTCCGGGAAGAAGCGTTGACCGGCATGACGTCGAATCCGACGATCTTTCAGAAGGCGCTGGCGTCGGGCACGGCCTACGACGAGCAGCTTGCGGCGGCGGCGGACGAAGGCCTTTCCAGCTGGGAGCTGTTCGAGCTCGTGGAGACGACCGACGTGCGCGACGCCTGCGACATCTTCGCCGGAGTTTTCAGCTCGACGCGCGGCGCGGACGGCTACGTATCGATCGAGGTCTCGCCCGGCGTGTCCAACCACGCCGAGGATACCGTAGAGGAGGCGTGCCGTTTGTGGAAGACGGTCGATCGCCCCAACGTCATGGTGAAGGTGCCTGGAACCGAGGAAGGAGCGAAAGCCGTGAGGCTGCTGATCGCGAGCGGCGTCAACGTGAACATCACGCTGCTGTTCGCCATCGCCGCCCACGAGCGGGTCATAGAGGCTTATATGGCTGGCCTCGAGGATCGCCTGAAAGCAAACCAGCCGATCGATGGGCTTGCTTCCGTCGCGAGCTTCTTCGTGAGCCGCGTCGATACCGAGATCGACAAGCGCCTCGACGCACTGGCGGCCGACGCTGCGCCCGCGGAGAAGGAGCGCCTGCGCATGCTCAAGGGACGCGCGGCGATCGCCAACGCCAAGCTGGCGTACAGGTTGTTCAGGCAGAAATTCTCCGGACCCCGATGGGAAGCGCTCGCGGCGGAAGGGGCGCGCGTGCAGCGTCCTCTCTGGGCGTCCACCAGCACCAAGAATCCCGAGTACCGTGATGTCATGTACGTCGAGGAGCTGATTGGCCCTGACACCGTAGATACGATGCCGCCGGCCACCATCGATGCTTTCGCCGATCACGGCGTGGTCGAAAGGACCGTCGATCGCAAGGTCGGCGCGGCCGAAGGACTGCTGGGGGAGATCGAGGCGGCGGGAATCTCTATGCGAGACGTGACTGACAAGCTGCTCGTCGACGGAATAGCGAGCTTCCAGAAATCGTTCGACGAGCTCATCGCCGGGCTCGAGACCAAGGTGGGTTCACTGGCACCAGGCGGGAAGTGACAGGCATCTACACCCCGCGAACAAAGATCGTCTGCACTCTCGGGCCCGCGACTTCGACCGACGATGCGATAAGGGGATTGATGGAGGCGGGCATGAACGTCGCCCGCGTCAACTTCTCCCACGGGACCCACGAGCAGCACGCGGCGACCATTGCCATGGTGCGTCGCATCGCGAAGGAAATGGACAAGCCGATCGCGATTCTCGGAGACCTTCAGGGACCGCGCATTCGCGTCGGGGATCTTCCCGAGCCCGTGCACCTGGCCGTCGGAGGCGATGTCACTCTCGTTCACGAGGGGCACGAGCGTCCGGGCGAAATACCGGTCACCTATGACCAGCTGGCGAACGACGTTCGCGTCGGCGACCGGATTCTCATCGATGATGGTCTGATCGAGCTGCTCGCGGTCGAGGTTGGAAACTCCCGGGTGAGTGCGAAGGTGCTCAACGGCGGCTTCCTCAAGAGCCACAAGGGACTGAACCTCCCGGGCATACAGGTCTCCGCGCCTTCCATAACGGAAAAGGACAGCGCCGACATCCGGTTCGCGGTTTCACAGGAAGTCGATTTCATCGCGCTGAGCTTCGTCAGACGCGGCGAGGACATCGACTCGCTGCGGACGATGGTCCCCAAATCCTGTCTGATCATCGCTAAGATCGAGAAGGATGTAGCGCTGCTCAACATCGACGCGATCATCCGCGCGTCGGACGGAGTGATGGTCGCCCGGGGAGATTTAGGAGTCGAGCTTCCGTTCGAGGCCGTTCCCGGCGCGCAGAAGCGGATCATCAGGCTCGCCAACAAGTACGGACGTCCTGTCATCACCGCCACCCAGATGCTCGAGTCGATGATCGAGCATCCGCGCCCGACGCGCGCCGAAGCGAGCGATGTCGCCAACGCGATCATGGACGGAACGGATGCGGTCATGCTTTCCGCGGAGACGGCGGCGGGAGCGTATCCGCGTCTGGCGGTGGAGGCGATGACGCGGATCATCCGCGAGATCGAGCAGCGGCCGCCAACGAAGCCGTTCGCCGGTGCCGAGCAGGGAGAGGGAATCGTCACCACGGAGGTCGCGATCGCCGCGGCGACCGTTGCGGCGGTCGACATGCTGGGCGCTCCGCTGGTGGTGGTATTCACCAAGAGCGGCTTCTCGGCGCGGGTCGTCGCGTCCAAGCGTCCCGCCGTTCCGATCCTAGCGCTCACCGACGAAGAGAGAACGTACCGGCAACTTTCTCTGGTGTGGGGCGTAGTGCCGGAGCTGGTGCCTCACTGCATGGATTACGAGGAGATGATGACTCGCGCCAAGGATGCGGTGGTCGCGCGTGAGCTCGCGTCGAGCGGCGACCGCATCATCGTCACCGCCGGAGTTCCCTTCGACATGCCCGGCACGACCAACCTGCTCAAGGTGGAGACGATCTGAGGCTGACGTTCCTGGGAACCGGAACCAGCTTCGGCATACCCCAGATTGGCTGCAGCTGCGCGGTGTGCCGGTCGCCCGACCCGCGCGACAAACGGACCCGCGTCGGCGCCCTGGTCGAATCGGATGGCGGTACGCGGATTCTCATCGACACGCCGCCGGAGCTGCGGCTCCAGCTCATCGCCGCGGATGTCGATCACGTGGATGCGATACTTTTTACGCACGATCATGCCGATCACGTCCACGGCATCGACGACATTCGGGCGCTGTCGGTTCACGACCGTGGAGCCATCGACATGTACGGCCCGCCCGACACGATGGCGCGACTGGCGCAGCACTTTCCCTATATTTTCGACGAATCGATCAGGCCGCTGCCAGGGACGAGCAAGCCGGAGGGAAGGGCGCACGCGCTCCGGCCGGGCGAAACGGCCCGCATTGGCGATGTCGATGTGCTGCCCGTTGAAGTCCCGCACGGCCCGATCGTGGTTTATGGTTACCGAATCGGGCGCCTTGGCTACATCACCGATGCGAAAGAGCTTCCCGAGCGGGCGCTCAGGATTTTTCATGGTGTCACCGTGCTCGTCCTCAATGCGCTGTTCCGGACTCCGCACCCGACGCACCTGAGTGTCTCGGAAGCGGTGAGCGTAGCGCAGCGAATCGGCGCGAGAGCGACCTATCTCACTCACCTCACTCATCGCACCGGTCACGCCGAGCTCGAGCGCGATCTGCCGGCGGGAATTTCCCCGGCGTACGATGGGCTCGTGGTAAGCGTGGACTGACATGGCCCTGCATCTCGATTACTCGAACATGATGATCTCGCCGGGCGGAATCGCCGGTGAAGATCTGACCGCGGCGGCCGGCGGTTTTTCCGCGGCACACAGCCGGTTCGAGGCGCTGCGAAAGACCGGCAGCGTCGGCTTTGTCGACCTCCCGGCCGACAAGAGCCTCCTCGAGCAGGCGACGCGCTACGCGGGGTCCGTGCGGCGCAAGTTCGACGACGTTGTGATTCTTGGCATCGGCGGCTCCGCGCTCGGGCCGATCGCGCTTCGTACCGCTCTCAGGCCGAGCGGCTGGAACATGCTCGATGAAGAAGGGAGGGACGGGTATCCGAGACTCCATGTGCTCGACAACGTCGATCCGGAAACCATCGCTGCGCTGTTGAACAGGCTTCCTCTCGCCCGGACGCTCTTCATCGTGACTTCGAAGTCCGGCGGCACGGCCGAGACAATGGCGCAATTTCTGATCGTGCACGACCGATTGCTTGGGGAAGGACTGGATGTCGCGCGCCACTTCGTCTTCATTACCGACCCGAAGTCGGGTGCGCTGAGACCGCTCGCCGCCCGCCTCGGCGTGACGGCGCTCGACATTCCGGCCAGCGTCGGCGGACGGTTCAGCGCTCTGACGCCGGTCGGGACGTTGCCCGCGACCTTGATCGGGATCGACGTTCGATCTCTTCTCGCCGGCGCGGGGGCGATGGCGGCGCGTTGCGCGATCACGGACCTGACACAAAATCCCGCCGGACTTTACGCTGTCCTGCAGTGGCTCGCCGATACGAAATTGAAGAAGAGCATCGCCGTGTTCATGCCCTACTCCGAT
>DASTTD010000482.1:0-2851 GCA_035760325.1 Gemmatimonadaceae bacterium | reverse complement strand
TGACGCTGGGCGGCCTGGCAACGCACCTCGCCCAGCTGCCGGGCTTCGGAATCGCGATGCTGACCACCGACGAGTTCGACCCCATGAACCGTCCGCGGACACCGAATCCCGGGAGCAGCGAGGAGCGGCTGAAGCTGTTCGACAACTTGAGCGCCCGGCTCCGGGAGCTGTTTCAGCAGCTCACCTGGGATCAGACGAAGACGGTCTGGAAGATCAAATCCGGCGATCGCGTCTTCATGGAGGCGCCGCGTGGAGTGATGCTGCGGAGCGCGCTCATCACTCACATGGCGCACCACCGCGCGCAGCTCGGTGTCTATCTTCGCGTGCTCGGCGTTCCGATTCCCGGCAGCTACGGACCCTCGGCGGACGAGACGTTCCGCTAGGTCGCTGTACTTAGCTGCCGTCGCCGTAAACGCTGGGGAACGGAGCCTCGCCCTCTACAGTCGCTGGAATCTCCTGGCCGAGCGCTCAATTCGCTCCTCGAGCTCCTGCTCGATGCGGAGCTGCCTGATTTCTTCCATCAGCCTCTCGGCGCGGCGTCGCAGAATGCGGAGCTGTTGCTCGTCTGTCAACTCGTCCGGGACGACCATCTCCACCAGCGGCACTAGTCCTTCGGTAATCTCCGGCGGAATGAGGAAATCGCGTGAACGCTCCGGGGCGTCCTCGATCTCCGGCGGGTCTGACAACTCCATCGGCTCGACATCGCGTGAATACCGGTCGCGCCGCTCGAACCATTCCGGCGGTGGCGGCTCCTCGGCGATTTCCGTCTCGACAGTCTGGGCCTGCGCGACTGTCGGAGAAGCGTGATAATTGGAAACCGGCAGCAGCAGCACCGCGGACATGAGCACCGGCGCCAGGCGGAACCGAACCCGGTGCGTGGCAACCATTACCGCCAGTACCGTGAGTCCGAGAGTTCCGCCGAGGAGAGGGGGAGGGACCGAATCGATGATCCTGGGGACGGCGGTGGTGACTGCTTCCTGCGCCTTGATCAGCGACGGCCGCTCGGTCGCGTCGATTGTTCTGGCGAACAACGCGTCGCTGGTGCCGGGACGAACGGCGTATGGGTCGACAGAGTATCCGTCCGAACGCTGAGTGATCCTCATTTGCGCACCCTCCATTTGCCACTACGCATCGGTCCCCGAGAAAGTTGCGGGGCAAGAAAAGGGCAACTGAACACTACCGGCCGGGGGCGGTCGGCGGGCCGGCTCAGGGCTGCGAGCGGATGATACCATAGAGCGGACTGACTGCCGACTGCTGACTAACTGCGGCCTGCGGACTAACTGCTGATTACGGACAAACTGCCGCGTGCGGAGACGCAATACGGACAACGCGGCCGTTTGCCCGCAGTTCGCAGTAGGTCCGCAGTCCGTAATTAGTCAGCAGTCCGCAATAGCACCTGGTCTTTAGTCCGCAGTTAGTCCGCAGTCCGCAGTTAGTCAGCAGTCCGCAATAGCCCCTGGTCTTTAGTCCGCAGTAGGACCGCAGTCCGCAGCTATCTGTTGAGCCAGTATGACATCTTGATGAGAAACGTGTTGTGAGGGTGCCGGCTGAACAGATCGCGGACATCCCCGCGGAAATCCTCGTCGCCCTCTCGATTGAACGACCCCCGCCGGCCCTGATTCCACACCGCGAATAACGTCGACCCCGGTCTGTACTCCCATCGAAACACCACGTTCGACTGCAGCTGCTGGAAGTTGAATCCACCCGGATCGGCGACGCCAACATATGGGAGGTAGCGGTCGTCGTAGTCATCGGCCCTCGGCGTCGGCGACAGCTCACGCAGATTCGTGAACGTCCCCTTGGAAATGAACGGCTGCAGGTAGGTCTGGAGCGAGATGTCAGGCGTAAGGGTGTAGTTGACCCGCGCCGTAAGAGACGTCGTCTTCTGATCGAGGTGCGCGAAGGTGTAGTGCGAGCCTGCCGCGTCCGTAAACGTTCCATAGTACTGATTGTCGCTGATGTTGCGTGACCAGTTGAGTCGGAGCGACGAGCTCATGCGGCCGGCGTACTTCCAGTTGACTTGAGGACCGAGGCTTACCGACGAGCTTCTGCCGCCGCTGCCCCTGAAGAAATTCCCGGACAGGTACGGCACGATGGATTTCCGGTCGTCGCCGCTGATGCTGAACCACGGGGCGAGATAACGATCCTGACGTACCGCGGGGCCACCACGCGACGCGCGGTCGTCGTAAGTCTCGCCGAGCTGGCCGATCGTGCCGCCCATGCTCAGGCCCCAGTTATTTCGGAAGCCGATGTGCATGTTGGTGTTGTATGCCCTTTCCTGCGGCAACCCATCCGCGGTCCAGTACTGCCACCAGTTGTTGTTCAACTGAAAGCGGTTGTAAAAGAAGCGCGTCTGCCTGTCGAAAAGTCCGACCCAATTGCTCCACGCCACCTGATCGGCCCGGCGCAGAAAGCCCAGATCGTTCACGTCGAAGCCTGGTGAGCGGCGCAGATACGACGTCTCGAAATTCAGATGCTTTCCGGCGAACTTGCCGAACTTCAATTCCTGCGCGTCGCCACTCAGCACCGTCCGATTCGGATCGAGCGGAAGACCGGCGTCGGGACGCTGGTAGTTGTGAACCCCGCTCCGCTGCAGATTGAGGATCGTCTCCCGGCTGCCCTGCACCCGGCTCCGATCGAGAGCCCCTGAGATACTGTACGCGTTGTTGAGGAAGCGGTGCCGGAAGCTGAGCGCGCCGGCGAGCGCGTTCGACGCGAGGTACGGCGACGACCATTCATCGAGTCTCCGATTCACCGCGGTGACCATCGCGCCGATCGTGCTGTTCCCGCCGCGAAAATCCTGGGTCGCGCGCACGACGGCGTAGTTCGTGAGCGGGGCAAAAGTCGTGTC
>DASTTD010000481.1:0-7406 GCA_035760325.1 Gemmatimonadaceae bacterium | reverse complement strand
CGGGGCGATCCCGTACGTCCGGGAGATCTGCGGTGGGCGGTTCCCAATCTTCCCGAGGCGGGATCGGGAAAGCTCAACTTCGCGCTGCACTGGATCGGCCCGAAGAGCATCTACGAGGCGAAGCACATGGACGTGGTGCTGGGCAATTCCAGGATTCAGGGTGGTATCGAAGTTACCGTTACCGACACCCTCGCCTATCGCGACGCGAATCTTCGCTTCAGCTCTCTCGACACCAGGCTGCTCGAAAGACTCTTTCCGGTTGAGATCCCCCGTCACGGTTTTCTCACCGGACGTGCGGAATTCGACGGCGGGCAGCATTCGCTTCAGGTGGATGCGGACATCACTTTCGACGAGGAGAGATCGGGACGGAGCCGCGTCGCGGCGGTAGGCGTTCTCGGTCTGGACAACGGCGTGTTCAACGCACGCAACCTCCAGCTTCGTCTCCTCCCGCTGCAGATGCGGCTGGCGAAGGCGCCTTCCCCTGTTTTTCCGATTCGCGGTACTCTCACGGGAACGGCTACGCTCAACGGATCCACAGCGTCCCAGCTCTCGGCCGTGGGCGATGTGACGCACGTCGATCGCGGCGCCCGCTCGCGCGCGATCGGCCGGGCGACGATTCGTACGAGGGGCGTCCCGTGGGTGGACGTCGATGCGCGCATGCAGCCCCTCGCTCTCGCCACCGTCGGACGCTTTGTGCCTGATGCTGGTTTTCGTGGGAGCGCCACCGGGCCGCTCAGGCTCCGCGGGTCACTGAGCAACCTCTCCGTCAACACCGAGCTGAACGTCGCGGGCGGCGGCTTCATCGACTTGCGCGGCACCGTGGATCTCGCCAGCAGAGTGAAGGGCTACAACCTCGCGTTCACAACCCGGCTGTTCGACGCGAACGCCGTGATCGCCAAAGCGCCGCATACATCGGTCACCGCGGCGGGCAGGGCGGCCGGCCGGGGGTTCGATCCCGCCACAATGCAGGCCACCCTGGTGGCGGCCGTCAGCGCATCCACGTACGACACAGTGTCCATCGATCGCGCCAACGTGAACGTGAGGATCGCGAACGGCATCGCGAACTTCGACACCCTGGCGGTCGAGATACCGGAAGGAATCATCGAGGCACGGGGCAGCTTCGGGCTCGCACCCGGCCGCACCGGTGATCTCACCTATCACATCGCCATCGACTCGCTGGCGCGAATTGCCACTCTCGTTTCGCAGGATACGAGCGTCGTCCCGCCGCGTCCCGGCATTCTTGCCCGTCGCATCGCGCGCGCACGGGCGGATTCGATCCGCATTGCGCGCGAGACGGAAGTGGAGCGCGCGGCGACGGGGCGCGTTCTGCCACGCACGGTAGTGGACACGCCTTCAGCGGTGCGCATGAACCAGCTCTCCGGCTCCGTGCGCGCCGACGGAGTAGCGACGGGCAACATCCGGAACTTCAGCGTGCGAGGGACCGCCTCGGGGTCGAGCATCGTCGCGCGCGGCAACACCGTCGGATCGTTCGTGTCCGATTACACCTGGATCAACGCGCGGACTCCGCAATCACGCGTCACCGTCAATACCCAGGCGAAGGATGTGCGGGCGCTTGGCTTCGACCTCGACAGCGTTTCCGCGAGGCTGTCGTACCAGAAGCCCAATGGAACGGCGGACATCGTCATCAATCAGGACGACGATCGCACCTACGCCGCCAACGCCCTCTTCACTCTCGACAAGGTCCGGAACGCGCTCACGCTCAACAACCTCCGCCTGCAGTTCGATACGAGCGTATGGGCAAGCACTCGGGTCGCTTCACTGCACTGGGGACAGGCCGGCATCGAGGTGAACAACCTCGAGCTGCGCAACGGGCCGACCGGACGTATTTACATCGACGGTCTCATCCCACGCGAAGGCAGCGCGAATCTCGACGTCGCGGTCGACAATCTGAACGTCGGTGATGTGATCGCGCTCACTCAGAGCGGCGTCGACGCGACCGGCCTCATCTCCTTCAATGTTCACGCTACAGGCACGCTCGCGGACCCGCGCTTCAAGGGGTCGTTCGGTGCGGCCAACCTGGTCTACAACGGCACACTGACACCCGAGCTGCACGGCGACGTCGAGTACGCCAATCAAACCCTCACGGGACGGGCGGAAGCGATGCGCGCGGGAAGACCGCCGTTCCTGATCGCCGAGGGAACGGTTCCGATCAACCTCGCTCTCACGGGCGTGACAGGATCGCGCTTCCCGACTGATCGTCAGATCGCGCTGGACATCAAGGCTGACAGTCTTCCGTTCGACATGGTGCCGCAGCTGAACGATTACGTGAGCAACGTTCGCGGGCAGGCCAGCGGCGACTTTCGCGTAACGGGCAGTCTCAACCGGCCGGTGCTGGCCGGGCAGTTCGCGCTGCACAACGGCGCCGCCCGCATCGTTCCCTTCGGCGTCAACATGACCGGAATCGAGGCGTCGCTGCGCATGATGAACGACACCGTCGTGATCGACTCGATCGTCGGGCGCAGCAAGGACGGACGCATCGCGATAAGTGGCGGTATTGGCATCGGGTCGCTGCGCGAGCCGTCCTTCGATCTCCGGCTCGCCGCGAATGACGCCCTCGTCCTCGACAACCATCGCGGCGAGCTCGAGGTGAGCGCGCAGCTGGCGATGGTCGGGCCGTACAAGGATCCTCACGTGACGGGCACCGTGCGCATCCGTGACGGCTTCCTTTACATGCCGCCGTCCGACGACAAGAACCTGATCGGCACCGATGATCCAGCCCTGTTCAGCGTTCTCGACACCGCGGTGATGGCGAATCGCGAGCTGTTCCCGACGCAGAATCCGCTGCTGTCGAACCTTCGCATGGACGTCGAGCTCCGCGTGGACCGGGATGTGTTCGTGAGATCGCGCGAGGCGAACGTCGAGGTCTACACCGAGACCGACATTGGAGTCCACGTCAACCGCGCGAAGGAATCCATCGTGCTCGACGGTGTGCTGTTGAGTGAGCGCGGCGAGTATCGCTTCCTCACCCGGCGGTTCAACATCAAGCGCGGATCGGCCACCTTCATCAACTCCGCGGACCTCAATCCAACGCTGCAGGTCACCGGCGAGTACGAGGTGCAGCAGCCCAATCGCGAGGCGATCAACATCCAGATCCTGATTGGTGGCACGCTGCGTACCCCGAACATATCGCTGACCAGCAACGCACAGCCGCCTATCCCGCAGAGCGATCTCCTCAGCTACCTCGCCTTCGGGCAGTCGTCATCATCGCTCGTCCAGCTGGAGGGCTCGGGACTCACCAGCGGAAGCGGGGGTGACAATGTCGTCGGAGCGGGAGCGGCGCTGGCAAGCAAGCAGCTGGCCGGCGTAGCCATCGGTGTTGCGGCGGACGAGTTCGCGGGCGAAGCGGCGCGCTCCCTCGGCGCGGATGTATTCACGATCACGCCGGCGGACGTGCAGACCGACGTCGGCGGCTTTTTGCGCGGCACGCAGTTCGAGTTCGGGAAGTACGTGCGGTCTCACACCTTCGTCGCCGTTCAATCACCTCTCGATCCGGAGGCCCTCCGGCGCCCAGGCATTCAGCTCGTGCACCGCTTTGGCGGACTGAAAGGCTACCGGATGGAGACAGGCCTGGAGACGCGCTACCTGCTGCAGGAGCCGACGCTCTCGCGCGATCAGGGTGTCGCTACGACCAGCGTGTTCGGGGCGTTCCTGATCAGGGAGTGGCGGTTCTAGGAGCGCTCGGCGCGCCTTACGCACGACCTGATTCGGACACAACTGCAAAGGCAGAACTGTAGTTGTATATCTCCCTCCGTTCGATATTATCGCCATCCTCCCAGATTCCGGCGCGCAGCTAGTGCTTTTCCCCGTATTCCTCCCACAGCGTCGCCACCGCGCGCATCCCCAGTCGGAACGCCTCCTCGCTCATCCACTCGTTGGGAGCGTGCGCGTTCTCTCCGGGAAGGCCAAAACCAAGCAGTAGCACCGGTGTCCCGAGGATTCGCTCGAAGTCTCCAACGACCGGTATCGAGCCCCCTTCACCGGTGATCACCGGCTCCTTTCCGAACGCGGAGTGCAGCGCCTTTCGCGCCGCATCGAACAACGGACCACTCAGCTCGGCCCGCCACGGGCGGCCGCCGTGGAGATGGACCACCTTCACCGCCACACCCCTGGGCGCGACCTTCTCGACGTGCGATCTCATCAGCTTCTCGATCTCCGCCGGCGTTTGAGTTGGAACGAGTCTGCAGCTCACCTTCGCCATTGCCTTGGCGGGGAGCACTGTCTTCGCACCTTCGCCGGTGTAACCGCTGAGCAGGCCGTTCACCTCGCACGTCGGTCGCGTCCACAAGCGCTCGAGAACGGTGAATCCCTTTTCTCCGCCCAGCGCGGAGGCTCCGGTTTCATGGAGCAGCGCATTCTCGTCGAACGGGAGCGAGCGCATTTGTTCTCGCACCTTCGCCGGCCACTCTTCCACTTTGTCGTAAAACCCCGGGATCGCAACACGCCCGTTTTCGTCGTGCATGGTTGCGAGAATGCGAGCGAGTGCCATCGCCGGATTCACCACGGCACCGCCGTAACTGCCTGAATGCAGGTCGCCGCTCGGACCCTGAACGTGAATCTCGAAGTAGGCCAGACCGCGCAATGAGGAAAGAATCGAGGGCTGGCCCGGAGCGAACATCGCGGAATCGGAGATGACTACCGCGTCCGCCTTCAGCATCTCTTTCTTCTCTTCCACGAAGCCGGCCAGGTGCTCACTGCCGATCTCCTCCTCTCCTTCGGCGACGACGATGACGTTGACGGGCAGCTTCTTCCGCACCGAGAGATGCGCTTCGAGCGCCTTTACGTGCAGAAAGAGCTGTCCCTTGTCGTCCACCGAGCCACGCGCAAAGATCTTTCCATCTCTCACCGTCGGCTCGAACGGCGGTGAAGTCCACAGCTCGAGAGGCTCGGCCGGCTGCACATCGTAATGCCCGTAGACGATCACCGTCGGGGCACCAGGTGCCTTTCTCCATTCTCCAATCACTACCGGGTGACCGGCTGTCGGGTAGATCGTCGCCGGAACGCCGATCCTGTCGAGCGCGGATTTCAGCCACGCAGCGGCACGCTGCGTGTCACCGTTGTGCTCGGACCTGGCGCTGACGCTGGGAATGCGGAGAAACTCGAATAGCTCGGCGCGAATGCGCGAATCGTTATCGCCGAAAAACTTTTCCAGGTCGGCGGCGGTGCTACCGTTTGATTTCGCGGTCGGAGCGTTTCTCATCGAATCAGGTTCCTCGTCCGGGTCTTCATGAAGGAGGTGCGACCAGCAGGCGGGATCACCTGCCACCGCTTGTGCCTCCCAGTGCGTGCAGCGCGGCCATACCCGCGAGCGTCGCGATGAGGCAGAGCACGACACTTGCCACAAGGTAGGTCGCGGCCCGAGCGTATTCACCTCCTTCGATGAGCCCCACCGCCTCGAAACTGAATGTCGAAAACGTGGTGAATCCGCCGCAGAACCCGATGACGAGCAGAGCTCGAAGCTCCACCGAAAGCTGCACGTTGAGGAGAGCTCGAACCAAAATACCAACCAGGAAGCAGCCGGTCACGTTCACGAACATGGTTCCGACCGGAAAGCCGGTCGCGCTCGATCGCTGGATCAATCCTCCGACGATATAGCGACACAGCGAGCCGATTGCGCCGCCAAGCGCGATGAGGAAAAGGATCATCTGTGTTTAGGTATTTTCTGAATCAAGAATATTCCTTCCTCGCTTATCTGTGGCTAGTCAACGGCCAATCCCGCTATTTTCATACTGTCCTGATTTGAGGGCGCGGATTCGAGACCACGGGAGGCGTAATGCACGGCTTCAAGGGCGAACGCGTACTGATGCGAATCCATATCGGGGAACAGGACAAGCATGGCGGCGAGCCTTTATACTGGGCAATCGTACAGCTCCTCAAGAAACGAGGCTACGCTGGAGCGACGGCAATGCGCGGAATAATGAGCTTCGGCGCCAGCAGTCGCATTCATTCCGCGAAATTCCTCGATCTCTCACTCGAGCTCCCCATCGTGGTTGAGTGCATTGAGACGGAAGAAAAGATCAAGGCTATTCTGCCCGAGCTGGACGAGATGGTCGGAGGGGGTCTGATCACTCTCGAACGCGTCAAGGTAATCATGTATCGCCAACATAAAAGAGAGGAAGAGGAGCCCGATGACTGGTCGATCGACCTGACCGGATCGTGGCGAGTTCATGAGACGGAAGAGAATGCGGGTTGATTGGGCGAGCAAACCTTCGCGCCTTCAGCATTGCGCGACGTCAACCGATCCTCGGCGATGCGCCAGGATACCGAATGGCCAACCGCCTGATTAACGAAACCAGTCCCTACCTCCTGCAGCACGCCGGGAACCCGGTGGACTGGTACCCGTGGGGAGTTGAGGCTTTGGAGAAAGCGCGCAAGGAAGACAAGCCGATTCTGTTGAGCATCGGCTACGCAGCCTGTCACTGGTGCCACGTGATGGCTCACGAATCCTTCGAGGACACCGAGACCGCGCGCGTGATGAACGAAGGGTTCGTCAATATCAAGGTTGACCGGGAGGAGCGGCCCGACATCGATGGCATCTACATGCAGGCCGTGCAGGCGATGACCGGTCACGGCGGCTGGCCGATGACGATGTTCCTGATGCCGGACGGACGGCCGTTTTACGGTGGAACCTACTTTCCGCCCGAGGACCGGCCTGGACTGCCTGCGTTCAAAACCGTCCTGCGCTCCGTACGCGACGGATACGCGCGCAAGCGCGAGGCGCTCGACAACAGCGCCGGACAGCTGCTGAAGCAGATCTTTCAAACCAACCTCGCGGCCGCGCGTGGAGGATCGGCGCCCACGCTGCAGTCCCTGGAGCTCGCATACCGCTCGCTGGCACAGCGCTACGACGTTCGCTACGGAGGCTTCGGGGACGCTCCAAAATTTCCAGCGACGATGGCGATGGATTTCCTTCTTCGCTACTGGAAACGAACCGGGACGGCCTATGCGCTCGAGATGGTGCTCGAATCCTTCCGCAAAATGGCGCGAGGCGGGATCTACGACCAGCTCGGCGGCGGCTTCGCGCGCTACTCCGTGGACGCGATCTGGCTGGTCCCCCACTTCGAGAAGATGCTGTATGACAACGCGCTGCTCGTCCGGCTGGGCGCACACCTCTGGCAGGCGACGAAGGACAATGAAGTCGAGCGCGTCACGGTCGAAACGGTCGACTGGCTCGAGCGCGAGATGACGTCTTCCGCGGGCGGTTTCTACTCTTCGCTCGATGCGGACAGCGAAGGACACGAAGGAAAGTTCTACGTGTGGACTGAAGGCGAGATCGATTCGCTGCTCGGCGGGGACGCCCCCGCCTTCAAGCGCTACTACGGCGTCACCCGCGGCGGCAACTTCGAGGGGAAGAACATACTCTTCGTCGCCGCGGACCGGGCCGCCAC
>DASTTD010000480.1:0-5115 GCA_035760325.1 Gemmatimonadaceae bacterium | reverse complement strand
GGGGGTGCGCCTTTTGTTGCACGCGAGAGGGCCACGGTTGGACGGCTGCCACGCATGTGCCCGAGTTGACACAACTCAATGTCCCGTCTAACTTTAAAGGCTAGTCTGGCTCGTATTGAGAGCAGACACCTGCCTTTCGGGAGACCGTTCAAGCTTTAATGCCGACAATCAATCAGCTCGTCCGACAGAGCCGCCGCGACGTCCAGAAGAAAGAGAAAGCGCCCGCGCTCAAGTCCAACCCCCAGAAGCGTGGCGTCTGCACCCGCGTTTACACCACGACCCCCAAGAAGCCCAACTCCGCTCTGCGCAAAGTCGCGCGCGTGAGGCTGACCAACGGCTTCGAGGTCACAGCCTACATTCCCGGCGAAGGCCACAACCTGCAGGAGCACTCGATCGTGCTCATTCGCGGTGGACGTGTGAAGGACCTTCCGGGAGTCCGCTATCATATCGTTCGCGGCTCGCTCGACGCGTCGGGCGTCAACGGGCGCAACAAGAGCCGCTCCAAGTACGGAACCAAGAAACCAAAGGCCGGCGGCGCCGCCGCTGGAGGTAAGAAGTGAGCCGCAGAAAGAAGTCCATAAAGCGTCCGATTCTGCCCGACGCACGCTACGATAGCCAGACCGTGTCGAAGTTCATCAACGCCATCATGTATGAGGGCAAGAAGTCCACCGCCGAGCGCATCTTCTACGGCGCGATGGACATCGTGGAGAACAAGACCTCACAGCCCGGCGTGACGATCTTCAAGCAGGCCCTCACCAACCTCAAGCCCGCCGTGGAAGTGAAGAGCCGCCGGGTCGGCGGCGCGACGTACCAGGTGCCGGTGGAGGTTCGTCCCGATCGCCGTACCGCTCTCGCCATGCGCTGGCTCATCACGTTCTCGCGCGGCCGCAACGAGAAGTCGATGTCCGAGAAGCTGGCGGCCGAAGTGATCGCCGCGAGCAAGGGCGAAGGCAACGCCGTGAAGAAGAAGGAAGACACCCACAGAATGGCCGAAGCCAACAAGGCGTTCGCGCACTATCGCTGGTAGGCAACCGATCATGATCGTCCGGAGATCCCATTTGGCCAGGCCGAGTGGGATCTTTTTTTTCGCCGCCCGGCTGATGGCGGGAACGATGGCTCTGGCCGGGTGTGGCGGAAAGGCGGATTCACCGGTCGGCATCGCCCCCCCGACGCCGCACCTTTCAATCGAAGTGCGATACCTCTCCCCGCTTTCCAGCACGCAGAAAGCGATTGTCGCGGCCGCGGTCGACAAGTGGACGAGCGCGCTGAAGAAGAATCTGGGAGAGTTCCGGTTCAACTCGCCGGCCAACGACTGCTTTGCGGGGCAGCCGGATCTCAACGAGACGCATCACAATCCACTGCTGTTCGTTTCCGTTGCGAACGTCGATGGTCCCGGCCGCCTCCTCGCCTACACTCAGATCTGCGCGATCAGCGCGCGCGATACGCTGCCCGTGCTCAGCCACATCCGGATCGACCTGGGAGATATAGATGCGATGGAAGAGCAGGGTGTGCTCCGCGGAGTAGTGCTTCACGAGCTGGGACACGTACTTGGTTTCATCCCCGGCAGCTATGTCCCCAAGAAGCTGTCGGCCGGAGGCGCCGCCGACCCGCACATCAGCGGGGCCGCGGCGCGAGCGAAGTTCGCGGAACACGGGGCGTGGTACAGGGGACCTACGGTTCCTCTCGAAGATTCCGGCGGTGATGGACCGAACGATCCGCACTGGCGGTTCATGGTCTTCGGCGACGAGGTGATGTCTTCCAGCATCATCACCGGCTACCGGTCGCCGCTCAGTGCAATTACGCTCGGTCTCTTCGAGGACCTAGGCTACGAGGTGGACTATTCAGTCGCCGATCCTTATGAGGTTCGACCGCTTTTCGGCGACAACCGAATGGTGCCTGAGTTCACCCTCGTCAACGACGTGAGGTCGATCGCGCCACCGACTATTTTGAAAACCGTGACGCGCCACTAGCCCTCATCCCGTCCGCTACACCCTCGTCGGCGCGGTACGGAAGCCACAGCGAGAAAACCGATCCGCGCCCGACTTCGCTGACTACAGTAATGTCTCCGCCGAGCAACCGCGCGATGCGTCTGGCGATGGCCAGCCCCAGACCCGCTCCTTCAGCGAGACCCGGTGAAAGCCGGGTGAACTCCTCGAAGATCTGCTCCGTCTGCTCGGGCGGGATTCCGGAGCCGGTATCGGCTACGCGGATCGCCACCGCGTCTTTGCCGGCAAGGTGGCCCGCTCCTTCGACGGTCTCTACCTGCACGTCGATCCGGCCGCGTAACGGAGTGTACTTCACGGCATTGGAAAGGAGATTGCCGAGCACCTGACTTACCCGCTCGGGATCTGTCTCCACGACCGGCCCGGCCTCGGGCGCGACAAACGTGAGAGTGTGGCCGGATTTTTCCGCCGTTGCGCGCAGCTCTTCGATGCACTCGGATACGACGGCCCGGAGATCGGTCGGCTTCCGGTGAATGGGCAGGTTTCCCGCCTCCGCGCGCGAGAGCTCCAATAGATCCGTGATCAGCGAGAGCTGGGTCTGCACCGCGCGTCGGAGGCGGGCCAGACTTTCTTTCTGATCCTCCGTAACCGGACCCTTGACTCCGTCCTCGATCAGCTGAGCGTGCCCGTCGATCGCGTTGAGCGGATTTTTCAGATCGTGACTGACGCCCCGCATCAACTTTTCGCGGCTCTCCAGCGCGGCCGCCAGGGCGTGCCGTCGTTGCTCGGCTTCCGTTGCGGCGAGCTGCAGGCGTTTGCCGAGCCAGATCACGACGCCGATGGCGGCAAGGGCAAGCACCCCGAGCGCGACCGTCAACCAGCGTTCGGAACGCTCGGCCGCCACGACCCGTTCGCGCCTCACCTGCGTGGCGTCGGTCAGAGTCTCGTCGAGCTGAGCCGCCGCGAGCAACACACCCTCATAAAGTTCCTTGTGGAGAGGGTCGCCCCCGGCTCTGCGCACCCGTGAAGCCTCGATCAGGCGGTTCGCCCGGTTGTGCCTGCGCTCGTCGAGCGCGCGGAGCTCCTCGAACCGCCGACGAACTTCCGGCCCCAGACGATTCACGAGGTTCACCAGACCGTTGTATGCGCTCTCCTCCTGCCGGTGCACGGATCGGAAGCGCGCGAGCAGCGTAGTATCACGGGTCTCGAGGAATTCATCGAGAACGGACCCTTCCAAGGCGAGCGCGAGCTGAAGGTGAGTGAGCTCAGTGCGGGCGGGCTCGGTGAGATTCGCTATTTCCCGGCGTAGCGGAGAGGTGTAGCGGTCACCGAGTATCGGGACGGCGACCATCGCCGCGAGAGTCAGAATCAGGAATGCCAGCGGGATCTGGGCGATTCGGATTCGCCGCTCCTCTAGGAGAGCCGGCTCCTGGGCCTGCCGCGAAGGGAACTCGATGAGTAAGGCTATCCCCTGGGCTTTCTGGCCCGGTCCCCCTGCCGGCGCTCAGTAACTTCCCGCTCCTTCCGGCGACGCTCCGCTGAGGTTGCGATGACGGCGAGGGAGAGCTCGATAAGTCCATAGACCAGCGCAACGAAAGCCAGCAGAGATACGACAGCGAAGACACGGGTCATTCCCGCCGACAGCTTCCCGGCGATGACAGCGTAGCTCGAACCGACCACGGCGATCACCGAGACTACACTGATCGTCGCCGCCAGCGCGATGGACATTCCCTGATCCACCGGCGGAAGCGTGACTGGATGCTCTGCTGAGCTGGAGGGCTGTGTCATGTTTACGCTAGATGCGAGTTCCATGGAAGGTATCAGCATCATGCTTCATGCCGCGATGCCGGTGAAAAGCTCATGCGTCAATCATTTGTAATGAACGCAAAAATCTTGTAATGAACGCAAAAATCTTCGGAGCCCACCCCCCGGAGCCGACTTAACCGGGGCGTGGTTGGCTTGCGGGGGGAGAACCCCACTCACATCTTCGAATGAGCGGCCCTCAACCACAGCGAGCATGAAGTACCCTGAAGTCCGGAATTATCTGGACGGATCCTTTGTCGGCACCAAACGCCCATTTCTCGAGGTGCACAACCCGAGCGATGGCAGCGTCATATCGCGTGTCCCGCTGTCGACCCAGGAGGACATCGATGCGGCTGTGGCAAGCGCGGCCAGGGCGTTTCCCGGCTGGTCAGCTACCCCGATAAAGGAGCGCGCCCAGGTCTTTTACCGCTACAAGGCGCTCCTCGAGAAAAACATCGACGATCTCGCCGCGCTGATCACCGAGGAAAACGGCAAGGTTGCCAGCGAGGCCAGGGCCGAGATACTGAAGTCGGCGGAGCTGTGTGAGTTCGCCTGCTCGCTGCCCCAGATCACGCCCGGCGAGGTGCTCGAGGTAAGCCGCGGTGTGGAGTGCCGGATCGAGCGGTTCCCGCTTGGGGTCGTGGCCGCGATCACGCCGTTCAATTTTCCCAACATGGTGCCGAACTGGTCGATTCCCAACGCGATCACGCTCGGCAACTGCCTCATCCTCAAGCCGTCGGAGCTCGTTCCGCTCAGCGCGGGCAGGATGGCCGAGCTGCTGAGGGAAGCGGGGTTGCCCGAAGGCGTCCTCCAGATCGTCCATGGCGGGAAGGAAGCGGTCGAGGCCATCTGCGACCACCCGGGAATTTCAGCGATCAGCTTCGTCGGCTCGACCAAGATCGCCAAAGTGGTCTATCGCCGTTCCACCGCAACACTCAAACGGTGTCTCGCGCTTGGCGGGGCCAAGAATCATCTGATCGTGATGCCCGACGCGGACACCGAGATGACTTCGAGCAACGTCGTGGCATCGATGTCCGGTTGCGCGGGCCAGCGCTGCATGGCGGCCTCGGTGATGGTGGCGGTCTCGAAGACCGACCACATCATAGAGCGGATGGTGGAGCACGCGCGGGGCATCGTACCGGGACGCGACATCGGTCCAGTGATCTCCGCCGCGGCACGCCAGCGCATCGAGACGTACATCGCGGAGGCGGAGGCGGCGGGCGCGAGAGTGATCGTCGACGGTCGGAAGACGACCGTGGCTGGCCGGGAGGGCGGCTACTACCTCGGCCCAACGATCATCGACTACGTGACGCCCGACATGCGCATCGCGCAGGAGGAGGTCTTCGGTCCGGTGCTGGTGATCGTGCGC
>DASTTD010000479.1:0-2173 GCA_035760325.1 Gemmatimonadaceae bacterium | reverse complement strand
GTTCCTGCTTCCGCAGCTGATCACCGGCTTCGTTCCCGTCAACATCGACGTCACGCTGGTTCCGGAAGCGGTGCTCACCGGATTGGCCATCGGCGGATGGATTGCGCTCATCTTCGCGCTGCGGCCGCTCCTCGCTCTCAGAAACGTCTCGCCACTCCAGACGCTGCGACGGGACACCGACGCCAATGTGCTGCGGATGCGGTGGACCGATTCGCCCAGGCTCATCGTCGATCTCGCACTTGTGTCCAGCGTCGTCGCCATCGCGCTGCTGCGGGCGCGTACACCGGAACAGGCGCTCTGGATGAGCGCGGCGACGGGTGCCGCGATCATCGCCCTCAGCCTGAGCGCGGCGCTTCTCTCCTGGGCGGCGCGACGTGGCCTGAGAAGCGGCTGGCCCTACGTCGTCCGACAGGGGGTCGCGAACCTTTACCGGCCCGGAAACCAGACGCGGGCTGTCACGCTGGCGCTCGGATTCGGCGCGTTCCTGGTCAGCACGCTCTATCTCGTCCAGAAAAACGTGCTGCGGCAGTTCACGACCGCCGCGGCGGCATCGCTCGGGAATGTCGTGTTCTTCGACGTCCAGCAGGATCAGGCGGCCGGCGTCGATTCCCTCATTCGCGGGGGAGGACACGGTGTGGTTCAGAGCGCGCCCGTGATCACGATGCGCATTGCTTCCATCAACGGAAAAAGCGTCGCCGACATGCGGCCGGTTCCAGGCGGCGAGCGGGGGCGCGCACGCTGGGCGTTGCGGCGGGAGTTCAGATCGACGTTTCGAGACAAGCCCGCCGCCGGCGAAAAGATCACCGCCGGAAAATGGTTCGGTCCGGCGGCCCTTCGGCCCGGAGACGGTATCGGCGAGATCTCACTCGAGAGCGGCATCGCCGAGGAGCTCAACGTGAAGGTCGGCGACACGATCGCCTGGAACGTTCAGGGCGTCGAGATCCCTACCCGCATCACCAGCTTCAGGCACGTCACCTGGACCCGCTTCGAGCCCAACTTCTTCGTGGTGTTCGCCCCACACGTTCTCGAGGACGCGCCCCGGCAGTACGTCTTTCTCGCGCAGGTGCGCGATCCATCAGCCGTTGTCCTGCTACAGCGGGCAGTGGTGAATCATTTCCCGAACGTGTCGAGCCTCGACCTCACCACGATCAAGCGCGCGGTCGATCGCATCGTTGGCCGGGCGTCGCTGGCAATCCGTTTCATGGCGCTCTTCAGCTTCGCCGTCGCGATTCCGGTGCTCTTCAGCGCGGTGTCGGCGACACGCCGCGCACGCGTGCGAGAAGGCGTCCTTCTGAAAACCCTCGGCGCCACGCGCGGTCAGATCGCGCGCATTCTTCTCGCCGAATATTCACTGCTGGGCATACTTGGCGGCCTGACGGGGATGCTGCTGTCGATCGCCGGCGGCTGGGGCGTGGTACGCTATGTGTTCAGAGTGCCGTTCACGCCGGCCCCGCTCCCCATCATGGGAATTGCGGCAGCCATCATCGGCTTGACCGTGCTCATCGGGCTGCTGGCCGGACGCGACGTTTTCCGCGAAACACCGATCGCGGCGCTGCGAGAGGCCTGACGGGCGGAGCCGGGACCTAGTCCCGGCGCGGTGTGGATGAAACTGTCGGCAGAGCGCGGATCGGCCCTCGAATCACGCTGTCCCAGCCGATTATCGTTGTATCTACAGGGGCCGGGGTCCTGGTCCCCGTGCTGCCGGAGGATTTGACCGCTGTCGCCTTTGGCCGCGTGGTCGCTTGCTTTCCGGTTGCGGGAGTTATCGAAACACCGCCAGCTGCTGTCACTCCACCGCTGTCCGGAACGGAGATGTGAGCGGGAGTGGACGACGCGGAAGCAGCGGCGAGCGAGTCGGCGTTGGACGGGGTGCCGGCCTGACACCCCGACGCGATCACCAGTGCCGTCGCCGGCGCCACAAGCGCGAAACGCACCAGCCTCACTGCTTACGCGCCGGCATCGCGCCGATCGTTGGCAGCGCTCGAGGCGGAACAGGCAGCGGAAGCTCCCAGCGCCCGGAAGTCGTTATCGTTGCCGACGACGACGCGCCCCCGAAGCTGAAGGCCGGCGTTGGGACGGTGTAGGGGTCCGCGGCGGCCGGGTTTACCTCGTAGTTGAGATCCCCGAGAGATCGGATCGTCATCACGCTCAGGAAATTCGTGTTGCTGAGATA
>DASTTD010000478.1:0-4616 GCA_035760325.1 Gemmatimonadaceae bacterium | reverse complement strand
CCCGGTGGCGCCAACGACCTTGGCCGAATAGTAGAACGGCTGGCCGGGCATTCTTGCTTCCCCGAAGACGAGCACCGAGTCCATCTGGGCCACGGTTATCTCGAAATCCCCGTTCCCGTTGCTCATCGCGTATCCGATTTTCCGCGCACGCTTCACGAGCCCCAGCAGTCGCGTGTACTCGGCGGAGGCAGCGCGCATCGCGTCAGGGTCACCCGTCTCCCAGGCGAGAGTGTCCAGGACGAAGAGCGATTTACGGATTGCCGGCACTTTCGCCGCGTTGAACGCATTGACGCGAACGCCCGGGACGCCGGCAGTAGTCTCGCGCGAATCCGCGCAAGGAACCGCAGTGCCGTCCAGCAGCGTAGTATCCGCCATTGGGCGGGGGAGGGATAACAACAGGGTAGATAGAGCTGCTAATGGCAAAAACACTCGGGACTCCGGCTGAGGGGACGTCATGAAGACGCGCGAAGCGACGTTTCGGAACGGAGCGGGGCGGGGCAGGAAGGCAGCTCGCCAGATCAGTCTCATAGGCAGCGGGCAGCTTTCGTCGTTTAGCGCGCAGCCGGTAGCCTGGCAGTCGCTTTTGAGGTTCCCATCCCCGAACACGTCGAACCAGACTCCTTTACACCATCCCCTAAGTGCGCTAAATTAGAAGGCTTACAGCGATTTAGAGAACCAGTGTCCGCGTCCCGACAAAGCAGGGCGCGAAGAGCAAATTCCAAAAATGGCATTCGAGAGAGCACCCACCGTAGAGAAGTACCGCACCCACGAAACCGACAGCGGATCGACCGAGGTCCAGGTCGCACTTCTCACCGAGCGCATCAACTACCTGACGGGCCACTTCCGCAGCCACGCGAAGGATCACCACAGCCGTCGCGGCCTGCTCAAGATGGTGGGACGGCGCCGGCGCCTGCTCGACTATCTCAGGCGCACGAATCTCGAAGGGTACCGAAAGATCATCGCCGATCTTGGACTCCGCTACTAATCTGGCTCTCTGATCCTACCGCGCGGCCGCACAATGCTGTCCGCGCGGTTGTGCTAATCAGAGACAACAAAAAAACTTATGCAAAGAATCGAAAGAACATTCGCCGGCAGACGCCTCGTCATCGAGACAGGCCGCATGGCGAAGCAGGCAGCGGGCTCAGCGCTCGTTCAGTACGGCGAGACGATGGTTCTCGCGGCAGTGACGGTGAGTGACAACGAAAGCCCGCTCCCGTTTTTCCCCCTCCTCGTAGAGTACAAGGACAAGGCCTACGCCGCCGGCAAGATCCCGGGCGGCTTCATCAAGCGGGAAGGCAGGCCGTCCGACCCCGAAATCCTCAAGGCCCGAATCATCGACAGATCGATCCGGCCGCTGTTTCCGGAAGGATTCAAGAACGAAGTCCAGGTCTTCATCTACGTCATCTCCGCCGATCAGGAGAACGACGCTGATGTGATGGCGCTCGTAGCCGCCTCGTTCGCGCTCAACGCCTCGAAGATCCCGTTCATGGGCCCGATCGCGGCCGTTCGCGTCGGCAGAGTCCAGGAGAAGTGGATCCTAAATCCCACCTTCCAGCAGCTTCCGTACAGCGACATGGACATCGTCCTCGCCGCGTCGAAGGATTCGATCATGATGGTCGAGGGCGGAGCGCTCGAAGCATCCGAAGCCGACATCCTCGAGGCTCTGACCGTCGGACACCGCGGTATCAAGGAGCTCATCGCGATTCAGGACGAGATGCTCCGCGAAACCCGCGCCGAGAAGATGGAGTGGAAGAAGGCGGAGACGCCATTGCCGCTCAAGGCACGTGTAGACGAATTGACCAAGGGGCGCATCGCCGAAGCGATCAACCAGAAGGACAAGCACACGAGAGTTCAGACAGTCGAGGCGGTCAAGAGAGAAGCGATTGTGCAGCTGCTCACCGAGTTTCCCGACAACTCCAGGGATCTGGGGAATCTGGTCGGAGATGTGGAATACCACACGCTTCGCTCACAGGTGCTGGAGAGCTCCAGGAGAGTCGATGGCCGCGAGACGAAGGAAGTGCGCGACATCACCGTTGATGCTCCCGTGCTTCCGCGTGCGCACGGCTCCGCGCTCTTCACCCGCGGTCAGACCCAGGCGCTGGTAGCGGTAACCCTCGGCACCGCGAACGACGTGCAGCGCCTCGACAGCATCGACGATGCCGGCGAGACCACCAAGTCGTTCATGCTGCACTACAATTTCCCCCCGTTCTCGACCGGCGAGGTTCGCCCAATGCGCGGCACCAGCCGCCGCGAGATCGGCCACGGCAACCTCGCCGAGCGGGCGATTCAGGCGGTCCTGCCGGCGTTCGAGGAATTTCCCTATACCATCCGCATCGTCTCCGACATTCTGGAGTCGAACGGATCGTCGTCGATGGCGTCGGTCTGCGGCGGGTCCCTCGCGCTGTTCGATGCGGGCGTCCCTCTCCGTGCCGCGGTCGCGGGTGTGGCAATGGGACTGATCAAGGAAGGATCGAAGTACGCGATCCTCACCGACATCCTTGGCACCGAAGACCACCTCGGCGACATGGATTTCAAGGTTGCCGGAACGGAGACGGGAATCACCTCGATCCAGATGGACATCAAGATCGAGGGCCTGGACCTGCAGATCGTCAAGGAAGCTCTCGCGCAGGCTCGCGAAGGGCGGCTTCACATCCTCGGCGAGATGGCGAAGGCGCTTGCGGAGCCACGGGCGGATCTATCGCAGTACGCGCCACGCATCGTCACGGTCAACATCAGCCCTGAGAAGATCGGCGATCTGATCGGGCCGAAGGGCAAGACGATCCGCGGCATTCAGGAAGAGACCGGCGCCGAGATCTCCGTGGACGACACGGGTCTCGTTACGATCGCCGCGGTCGGCGGGGAGGCCATGGAAAGAGCCCGCCAGATGATTCAGGCGCTGACGGCCGAGCCGATTATCGGCGAGACGTACGAAGGATCCGTGAAGAGCACGACGGCATTCGGCGCTTTCGTCGAGATCATGCCCGGCACCGAAGGTCTCGTTCATATCTCGGAGCTGAAGCACGGCCGCACCGAGAAGACCGAAGACGTGGTCAAGAAGGGCGATCGCGTGAAGGTCAAGCTGCTCGAGCGCGACGAGCGCGGACGCCTCCGGCTCTCGATGAAGGCGCTGGTCGCCAAGCCTGAAGGCGAAGGATTCAGCGGTGGGGGGGGATCCGGCGGCGGCGAAGGTGCCGAAGGCGCGGGTGTCGCGATGGCTGCTGAAGGCGCATCCAGCGGCGGTGGCCAGTCCGAGGGTGGCGAAGGGGGTGAAAGATCCGAGCGTCCGCGCTCAGATCGGGGAGACAGGCCTCGCCGTCCGCGCAGCGGGGCCTCGCGCGGTGGATCGGGAGGACGCTCGCGGGAGTGAGCGAAGTCGCGCAGTGCGCTGAGTCGGATCTCCGCCGCACCGTTCTACCGAACGGACTGACCGTACTCTCGGAATCGATGCCGGGAGTGCGGTCGGTCGCTTTCGGGGCATGGGTACGTGCGGCGTCGCTTCACGAAAGCCCCGACAAGATGGGTGTCTCGCATCTGCTCGAGCACATGGTGTTCAAGGGCACTCCCACACGGAGCGCCAGGGAGATCGCGCTGGCGCTCGAGACCCTCGGCGGGTCGCTCGATGCCTACACCGCCCGCGAGCACACGTCTTACCAGGCCCGGGTGCTCGACGAGCATCTGCCGCAGGCGGCGGATGTTCTGGTCGATCTGATCTTTCGTCCGACGCTGCGCCAGGCGGATCTCGCGCTCGAGCGGAACGTGGTGCTGGAGGAGATCAACACCGTCGACGACACTCCGGACGACCTCGTTTTCGAGCTCCACAATGCGCGGTTGTGGGGGGCGCATCCCTACGGTTATTCGATCCTCGGGACGCGCGAAACGGTTGCCGCCCTGAGTGTTGCCGACCTGAGGACTCTTCACGCGCGCGCCTATCATCCCGACCAGATCGTCGTGGCCGCGGCCGGAAACGTCGAGCACGATGCGCTCACCGGCGTGCTCGAAGCGACGGGGTGGGCCGATATTCCGCGCCGGGGATTGCCTCCGCTCGCTTCTCCGGCTCCAATCGTGCAAGCGCCGGCAGCCGTGCACGTCGAGAGAGATACCACGCAGACCCATATCGTCATCGGGAGTCAGGCATTCCCGCACCGCGATCCACGACGTTACGCGATGACGATGATCGGCATGCTGTTGGGGGGAGGCATGAGCTCCCGGCTGTTTCAGCGCATTCGGGAAGAGCTTGGCCTCGCCTATTCGGTTTACTCGTTCCAATCGTTCCATGAGGATGCCGGGATGCACGGCGTTTACGTCGGAACGGCTCCGGAAACCGCGAGGGCGGCTGTCGATGCGATAAACGACGAGCTGGAAAAACTTTCCGCGCAAGGCCTGAGCGAAGCCGATCTCGCGGCTGGAAAAAGCCAGCTGAAAGGCCAGATTACACTCTCGCTCGAAAGTCCCAGTTCACGGATGTATCGCGCGGCCGGAGTGGAGCTGTACGGCGAGCCGTACCGGACTCTCGACGAGGTTCTGGCGCTCGTTGACGGGATCGATGGCGAGATGGTGGCCGGCATTTGCGGCGAGTTCTACGCTCCATCGCGACAAACCCTGCTCAGTCTCGGCCC
>DASTTD010000477.1:0-5901 GCA_035760325.1 Gemmatimonadaceae bacterium | reverse complement strand
GACCGGCACGCCCTTGAATTCGACGCTGGTGCCGCTCCCCGTTCCGTTGTTGGAGCGGGGGTCGATCACGATGCGTTTGGAATTGAGCTGCCAGGCAACGTCCGTCACCGGGCAGGTGGTCAGCGAGACATCTTCGAGCGTGGTCGTGCCGTCGGCCTCCACTTGCATGGAGCCCGCCGCGCCGCGCGCATTGCTGGCCGGCAGCTCGAATTGAGTGCCTTCGAATTGCCCGCCAAGCGCCGGGGAGTAGGTGCCGTTGCTGCCCCGTACCTTGAGCGCGGGAGTGGAGAACTCGACCGCACCGTCGAGTCTGGCGTTGCCGTTCTGTGCGTCGTACTCCAGGTGATCCGCGCGGATCAGTTTGTCGCCCAGCCGCATGACGACATTGCCCGACAGCACCGAGCTGCCATTCACGTTGAGTGTGCCGTCGTCGGCTTCGATCTCTACACGACCGTCGGTTGCGCTCGCCCCGGCGGGGAGAATGGGCGCGATGGCGCTTTCGGCCCCGGCTGGCTTCGGGCAGTCGGCATCGTCGGCATGCGCCTTCGCCGTAAAGCAAAGGGCCGCCGCGAAAAGCGGCCCCAGGATCCAAGTCTCTCTCGCCATCCGCGCACTATACTTATACGAATGCTCAAGAACGACGCGCGACTCTCTTTGATACGTGGTTGGCTGACACGCGACTTGGAGTGGCGCATTGGTCGCATCAGCGCGGCATCCGCCGACGCCAGCTTCCGCCGCTACTTCCGAGTGTCCCGTGGAGATGTCGACCCGGCCGCCTGGGCGCCAAGAGCCGACACGCTCATCGTCATGGATGCGCCGCCCGGAAAGGAAGACATCGCTCCCTATCTCAAGGTGACTTCACTGCTCGAGCAGGCGGGGGCGCACGTGCCCCATGTCCATGCAGCGGATGCCAAGCGCGGCTTCATCGTCATGGAAGATCTGGGCGACACGCAGTACCTGTCGCTGCTTCGGACCGGCCGAGGCGTCGACAAGCTCTATGGCGAAGCGCTGACCACGCTGGCCAACATCCAGGTGCGTGGGTTGCAGGCGTCGAAGGCGCTCGAACCCTACGACCGCGCGCCGCTCGAGCGCGAGCTCAATCTCCTGCCGGAGTGGTTCCTCGGCAAACATCTGCGACTCGACCTGTCGCCCGAAGAACGCGCGCTGTTGACCGTCACGTTCGAGTTCCTCATCAACGAGGCGATGCTTCAGCCGCAGGTGTTCGTGCACCGCGACTTTCACTCGCGCAACCTCATGGCGTTGCCCCAGTCCAGAACGGACCATCGTGGGCCCGGAGTCATCGACTTCCAGGACGCGCTGCGCGGCCCCGTCGGCTACGACCTCGTATCGCTGCTCAAGGACTGCTACATCAGCTGGTCGCGCGAGCGCGTCGAGCGCTGGGTGCGCGGCTATCGGCGCGTGCTCGCAAACCTGGGCGCCAATGTCGGCGACAGCGAATACCAGTTCATGCGCTGGTTCGACCTCATCGGCGTGCAACGGCATATAAAGGTGTTGGGTATCTTTGCGCGGTTGTGGCACCGGGACGGGAAGATGGGTTATCTCGCCGATCTACCGCTGGTGCTCGAGTACGTGCTCGATGCGTGCCGGCGTTACCCCGAGCTCGTGGAATTCGGACGCTGGCTCGAGTGGCGCGTATCGCCGCAGTTACCGCTTGCGAACGAGCGCCAGAAGACCAAGCCTGCGAAGGCAAGGCCCAAGCGGAAGAAACTCAAACCGAAACGCCGCAAGCCTGGGAAGGCCAAGTCCGTTCGCGTGGTGCGCAAGGTCAGCAAGAAAGTCCGCAAGGTCAGCAAGGCGCGCAAGGTCAGCAAGCAAGTGCGTCATCGTAAGCTTGCCAGGCGCTCACGCCGGACGCGGCGTTCACACAAGTGAAAGCAATGGTGCTGGCCGCGGGTCGCGGTGAACGCATGCGCCCGCTGACCGACCGCGAGCCCAAACCGTTGCTGCGTGTCGGCGGCAAACGGCTCATCGAGTATCACCTCGAGCGTCTATCCGCCGGCGGTTTCCGTGATGTGGTCATCAATACCGCTTGGTTAGGCGACATGATCGAGACGGTGCTCGGAACCGGCCGGCAATATGGGCTTTCCATAACGTACAGCCACGAACGGCCTGATGCTCTTGAGACGGGTGGGGGCATTTTTCATGCGCTTCCGCTGTTAGGATCGGCGCCGTTCCTGCTGGTGAATGGCGATGTGTGGACGGATATCGATCTTGGCGCCTTGCGCCGCGATCCACCCGCGTCATCGCTCGCGCACCTGGTTCTGGTCCCCAATCCTCCGCAGCACGCTCGCGGCGATTTTCTGCTCGCGGACGGGCGGGTGACCGAGGGTGAAGGAGCGAGAAGGACGTATTCTGGCGTCGGCATTTACCGGCCGGAGTTGTTCGCAGGTTGTGAGCCCGGAAAGTATCCGTTGCTGCCGTTGCTGCGCGAGGCGATTGCCCGGCGCGCCCTCAGCGGTGAACTTCACGAAGGCCGGTGGTTCGACATCGGCACGACGGAGCGGCTCGCGGTGTTAGACGCGCAGCTGGCGTCATCAAGATTTCCCAGGGAGGCATTGTGAAAAAGATAGTCATAGTGGTCGTGGTAGTAGTGCTGTTGTTGGCCGTGGCGCCGTTTGGCGTGGGCAAACTCGCCGAGAAGCGACTCGATCATGGTCTCGCGACACTCGTCGAGACCGCGCCGTATCTCACCGTCGTCGAACGCAAGTACACGCCGGGCTGGTTCAAGTCCGAACAGGTCGTCACGTTCGAGGCGTTCGGGCTCTGGATGAAAGCGTTGAGCCCGAAGGCTCTCCAAGACGCCATGACGCAGCAATCCGGCGATGTGGAGACGGAGGCCGCGATCGAAGAGGCCCCGGCCGACGCAGACGCTGCTGCCGAGGAGGCCGTGGTTCCGGAAACCACGTCGATGCCAGAAGAACCGCTGCGCTTCACCGTGCGTAACGAAGTGCTGCACGGGCCAGTGTTAGGTCTGTCCGGCCTCGGCATCGCGCGCGTGGAATCGCACCTGGTGCTCGACGAGGAGACCCGCAAGGAGATCGAAGAAATCTTCGGACCGAAAACGCCTCTCGAAGTCACTACCCGCGTCGGTTTCCTGGGCGGCGGAACCACCACCTTCAAGTCCGATGGCCGCACCATCACGCCAAAGGACTCGAAGGTGGAGATCACCTGGGAAACGTTCAAGCTTGCCGTGGGTTATTCGCGGAACCTCGACGATTACGATGTCGACGGCAAATGGCCGAAGGTCGAAGTCACCGGGAAGGAAGCCGGCACGCACTTCGTCATGACCAACATGACCATGGACGGCGATGGCAAGCGCGTCAGCGGCGATCTTTACGACGGTGACTTCGACTTTTCGATCGGAAAGATCATCTTCTCCGGCAAGGACGACGAGAAGGTCGAAGTCAGCAACGCGCATTACCTCGTGAACAGCGAGTCCAAGGATGAGTTCACCAGCATGAGCGCCAAGATGGGCGTCGGCGAAGTGAAGGCCAAGGCGCTCAGCGCGCAGGGCATCGAGCTCAAGGAAGTGCACTACGACTTCTCAGTGCGGCGCCTGCATTCAGAAACACTGGTGAAGGTGATCGAGGGCTTCAAGGCGGCTTACGCCAAGCCGTTGAACAACGCGTTGGAAGTCAACGACGTCATGTTCGCGCCCTTGAAGGAGCACGGCATGGAGCTGCTGAAACACGACCCGGAGTTCGTCATCGACCGCGTCGGCATCGTGACGGCAGAGGGTGATGGCTACATCAAGGGCGTGGTAACGCTCAAGGGCGCCATCGCGGAAGACTTCGGCGCAGGCAGCATGGCGCTCATTGGAAAAATCCACGCCGATATCACTATCGACGTGTCGGAAAAGATGATCCAGAAACTCCCCAACGGCTCGACGGGCGCGGGCGCGGCCGTTGATGCGGGCTACGCCAAACGCGAGGGTGACCGCCTGATCTGCAAGATCGTCTTTGCGGATGGCGAGCTCACCGTGAACGGCAAACCCCAGGCAATTCCGGGACTTGGCGGCCCACCACCGGGCGAGGAAGCGGAAGCGCCACCGCCGCAGGAGTAGAATTCTTTTCGCACCATGGCTTCTCTCAAGGACATTCCCGTCGTCACCGAATCGCGCGCGATTCGCAGTGGCGAAAAGTACGTGACTCCGCAGGGATTCACCGCCATCAAGGACGGTCAGAAGCAGCGTGCGGCCAGCACGGCGCCGGCCACCGGCCGCAAGCCTTCGTGGATCCGTGCGCAGTTACCGGCGGGTGCTGGCTTCGGAGCGGTCAAGGGGATCGTCCACGAGCACCGGTTGGCCACGGTGTGCGAAGAAGCCAAGTGTCCGAACATCGGTGAATGCTGGAACGCGGGCACCGCCACCATCATGTTGATGGGCGCGGTATGCACGCGGGCTTGCCGCTTCTGTTCGGTGGACACCGGCAACCCGCGAGGCTGGCTGGACGCGGAGGAACCCGAGAACACGGCGCGCAGCGTCGAGCTCATGAAGCTCAAATACATCGTGCTCACCTCGGTGAATCGCGACGACCTGCCGGACGGCGGAGCAGAGCACTACGCCGCGGCGATCCGCGCCATCAAGCGCCGTACTCCGGCGGTGGCCGTCGAAGCGCTCACGCCGGATTTTCAGGGCGTGATGCGCGATGTCGAAACCGTGGTGGATTCAGGTCTCGAAGTGTTCGCGCAGAATGTCGAGACGGTGAAGCGCCTGACGCATCCGGTGCGCGATCCCCGTGCCAGTTACGAGCAGACGCTGGCCGTGCTCGAGCATGCGAAGAAACATCGCCCCGACGTATTGACCAAGACAAGCCTCATGCTGGGCTTGGGGGAAACCGACGAAGAAATTGCCGCGACCATGGACGACCTGCGCGCGGTGAACGTGGATCTGCTGACGCTCGGGCAATACCTTCGTCCCACCGTTCACCACCTGGAAGTGCAGCGGTTCGTCACGCCCACGGAGTTCGACCAGTACCGGCTGTGGGCGCTGGCCAAGGGATTCCGTGAATGCGTCGCCGGGCCATTGGTGCGATCGAGCTATCGCGCCGAGCAGGCTCTGGCCGGCAACAACGCCGGCATCAAGAATGGGGACATTCCTGATTTGCTAGCAAAAGGGGACGCGCCTCGAGTAGAGGCACGCCCCCTTTTGCCCGCAGACGCGGGCCAATCAGGATTGGCCCCCTCATCTCCGATCAGCGTTCGCTGGCTCGGAAATGTTGAATACATCCCGACGTGGCGCGAAATGCAGCGCATCACCGACACACGCGATGCGAACACGCCCGACGAGATCTGGCTGCTCGAACATCCCCCGGTGTTCACATTGGGCCTCAATGCGGATGCCGGCCACGTCCTGGCCGCCGGCGACATTCCGGTGGTGAAGATCGATCGCGGCGGGCAGGTTACCTATCACGGCCCGGGCCAGCTCGTGGTCTATCCACTCATCGACATCCGCCGCGCCGGTATGGGTGTACGCGACTTGGTCACCGCGCTCGAACGCGCCGTCATCGCCTATTGCGCCAGCCTGGGTATCACCGCTGAATGCCGAAAGAACGCGCCGGGCGTGTACGTGGAAGGCAAAAAGATCGCGAGTGTCGGGCTGCGAATCCGTCGCGGCGCCAGCTATCACGGGCTCGCGTTCAACGTGAACATGGATCTCGAGCCGTTCCAGCGGATCAATCCCTGCGGCTATGCCGGCCTGCAAATGACGCAGCTCGCGGCGCTCGGGCAGAAGGATGCATCGGTCGATTCCGTGGGTCGCGCATTCGTCCCGTTTCTCAACGAAGCACTGGCGAAACTCCGCACGAAAACGCCGGTCTGAAACATCAGCGCCGATTGCCGCGCGATGGGGGCTCCATGAACAAGCGAATGACCTGGCTGCTC
>DASTTD010000476.1:0-3039 GCA_035760325.1 Gemmatimonadaceae bacterium | reverse complement strand
CGCATCAGGTTGGCGCGATACTCGTCGGTGTAGCGCGTGGGATCGAAAGACTCGGCGAGATTCTCCACCAGCTGCTCCGCCATCTGCAGTTCCTGCGGGCGGACATTCTCGCGGCTCGGGAAGCTGAACTCGTTTGCGTCGACGAGCTCGTTGGCGAAGCGCATTATCTCCAGCACCAGGGCGTCACCAACGACCTTCACGCCGGCGAGGTGCTGTGTCTGGCGAATGATGATCTTGCCGATCCCGACCGACTTGCTGTTGCGGATGGCCTCGCGAAGAAGAGCGTATGCTTTTTCGCCGCCCTTGGCGGGGACCAGGTAGTACGGCGTCTCGAAGTAGCGCGGATCGATCTCCTCTTCCTTCACGAAGTCGAGGATGTCGATGGTCTTCGAAGACTCGAGCGCGGCTTCCTTGAAATCCTCATCGGTTATCACGACGAACTTGCCCTTCTCGTACTCGTATCCCTTCACGATGTCATTCCACGGCACTGTTTCGCCATCGGCGGAGCAGACGCGCTCGTACTTCACCGGGGCGAGATCCTCTTGATGCAGAAGGCGGAAGCTGATATGATCGGCGCGGACCGCGGTCTTCAGCTCCACGGGAATATTGACGAGCCCGAAAGTGAGCGAGCCTTTCCAGATCGAAGCCATCCGTGCCTCCCGATTCGAGTGAGCCGCAGGAATGTGACAGGAAGCAACTCATATGCCGCCTGTGGAAATGCAAGTTGGTGATGCCCCGGATGCAAAAAAGCCCCGCTAAGCGGGGCTTTGAGCGTCAGACCCGAGAGTGATTCAGCTCGTCTTGGTCACGTCCGCGGCCTGAGGTCCTTTCTGTCCCTGGACGACCTCGAACTCGACCTTGTCCCCTTCAGCGAGAGACTTGAAACCGGATCCGCCGATCGCGCTGAAATGGACGAAGACGTCGGGGCCTCCCTCTCGTGAGATGAAGCCAAATCCCTTGGCGTCATTGAACCACTTTACCGTCCCAGTGATGCGTGCCATTGAGCTAATCCTCTCGGTGCGAACGTACTGACGATCCGGCGAGAGCAGAGGAGGGCAAGTTTTGTGCAACAGTCCGTTTACGCCGCTCCCGCGACGTAGTGGGCGGATCGTCCGCAGCTCTTGCAGCGGAGCGTGACGTGGGTGTAGGGCGGAGGTGGGATCTGGCCGGGGTCGCGCTCGATCGAGCCCGAGCAGGAAGGACAACTCAGGGGAGATCCGGTACGGTCGTTACTAATGAGGAAAAGTGCCTGGGCGGGGTTGTACGCGTTCGGACGTGGCTTGCGCATGGGCTCTCCGATTACTGCTGGCCAGCGCTCGGCGGCAGGACGCTGGTCAGGGTGACATTGCCGCGGCTTCCCTCCGCGGGAAGCCCGGTCCAGATACGCGAGCGAACTGTCATCGGCCTCTGCCTGCTGATCGTCACAGCGTGCGGACCCCGAGCACACATTCCCCCACGACCGCTCAATCTGCCCGGCGCACTCGCACCAACGGATAGCTTGGCCATCCTGGCGCGGAGCCTGGCACCGGTCTTATACCAACAACGTGATGAGACGTTCCCACTGAGCCGCGCGGTGGCGGTGGTGCACCCCGAGCGGAGGGTGATCGCCTACCATCTGCTGTGGAGGGACGACGTCCACGGGTCATGGGTTCCGTTCACCGTTCCGACCGATGAGGAGATCGTCTGGGTGGGTTACGACTCGACCGGCGCGCCCAACGAGGTCTGGACGTACTGGCACACCGGGATTCTCCACGCGAGATGGCCCAAATCCCAGGTAGTCATCAACGTCCAGTGGGGCAAGCATGGCAGCTTTCCGCGAGGGATGCCGGAGTCTGACCTGCCCCGATTTGGAACCCTTAACTTCTTTTACGCCATGGCTTTGATCGGCGTGCCCGACATGATCCTCGGCAACACGGTGAGGAAAGGGCCGTGGTGCTTCTGCCGTAGCTACCGGCGCTACCGGGACTACTCCAAGCCGCTGTTTCTCGCGGAGCGGATTGATGTAGTGGCACGCGTCGAGGATCCTCGCGCCGTGCTGTCAGCGGTATTCGGGGAGAATTACTCCAATAAGGTCTGGTGGCCCCGGTTAGACAAGTAGCTAACTCAAATAACGACGGTAAACTCATAAGAAATAGCAGTTCCTTTCATCGCGCTGGTGAAGTCGTGCGGTCGTTACGCAGGCCGCTGGCAGCTTTCAGCCTGGCGGCTACGAACTCGTCAGTCGCCGTTGCAGTTGCGGTTACGAAGTCCAGCCTCACTCGCCCCCGTAGACGATCTCGCCTTCCGCGTCGAGCCCGATCTCGTCGAGCGTTCCGCACACCCCGCACACCTTGCTCGCGTGCCAGTGCTCGCCGATCGCCTGTTGATGCGACTTGCTCGCGCGCTTCACCTTCAGCTTCTTGAAGCTGTACTCCCCGCACTTGGGGCACGGGTGCCCGCGCGCGATCCGCTCCGCGCGCGCCTGGGTAATTGCCGCCAAAGAATCAGTCCTGCTTCTTGGGCGGATTGAACAGGGACGTGCTGGGAGGCGAGCCCTCTTCCGGTCGGGTCGCGGTCTTGTTTATCAGCTCCCGCAAACCGCCGATCGCCCCCATCACCCCGGCTGCTTCAGCGGGAAGAAAGATCGTGGAGTTCTTCCCCTGCGCGAGCGTCGGCAGCGCCTCGAGGTACTTCATGCCGAGCAGATACATGGCTGCCTGCCCTTCGGGAAGCGCGCTGCCGATCCTGGCAATCGCCTCGGCCTCTGCTTGCGCCATGGCGAGTCGTGCTTCGGCGAGTCCTTTCGCCCGAAGCACCGAAGCATCGCGCTCACCTTCCGCTCGACGCACCTGAGACTCACGAACGCCCTCGGCTTCCAGGATCGCGGCTCTCTTTCCCGCCTCGGCGTTAGTGACAGCGGCGCGCCGCTCACGTTCGGCGCGCATCTGCAGCTCCATCGACTGCTGAATGTCACGAGGCGGCTCGATCGACTGCAGCTCGACGCGCGTGACGTCGACGCCCCATCCAATGGATGCTTCCTCGATCACCTCGCGCATGCGC
>DASTTD010000475.1:0-4747 GCA_035760325.1 Gemmatimonadaceae bacterium | reverse complement strand
CGGCCATGCCGGCCGACAGCTTGCTGTTCGCCGAAATGTTGGGCACAAACGAAGTCCTGCTCCGATAAACGGGCGGGATAAGGACCACCGCGAGGACAGCCACCCCGAAGGTGAGGGCCATCACCGTCGCGATGATACGCCACCTCACTATCGTCTCCGCAACCCATCGCGAGAACGTCAACGGTGTCCCCGACGCCGGCGCTTGGGTGGGGGTCATCTGTCTACTGCCGGAGGGCGACGACCAACGTCAGGAGCGTGGCCGCTATCTGGGCGATCGCCCCGGCGCTCTGGATGAAGTCGAACGGCCGCTGAGCCGGATCACGCTCAGGCACAAAAACCACGCTGCCCGGTTGCGGCTCCGGCAATCTGTCTGGCAGCAGAAAATTCGATTCGCGCGCGTCGACCTTGCCATTTGGCTGTGTCACGTAGGCGCGCTTCACATCCGCCTTCCGCGACGGTCCGCCCGCTGCCCTGATGTAGTAGTCCATCGATTTTCCGCGTGCGAATGTAACCGACACCGGAGAGTTCACGGCCCCCTGTACGTTGACCACAGAGTTATAGCGCGGGATAAACAAGGAATCCCCGTCCTGCAGCAACAAGTTATCCAGTGACTCGCCATCCTTGAGCACCTCCGGAAGCTCGATACCGATACGACCGACGCCATGCCTCGTTCGATAGAAGATCACGCCGTTGGCGTAGGCATCCCGGGTGAGACCGCCGGCGCGGGTGATGAGGTCTGTTATTTTCTCGGTCGTCGTCTTGAGCGAGTACCGGCCTGGATAGCGAACCTCGCCCGCGATGACGGCGGTTCGCTGCAGCTCCCAATTGGGCTGGCGCAGAATCAGCACGTTGTCGTACGGATCTACCACCACCTCGGGATTGGGTCCTGAAGGCGCGGGCAAGCCCGGTGGTCCGAGATACTTTCCGTCCGGACCCCGCTCGAAGAGATAGCTGGAGTCGAGCGGTACCCGGAACGTTCGCGCAGTCACGCCGCCGGCGCGATTCTCCGGGAGCCGGGCGATCTCAGCTTCATTCAGATAGGCGCTCTGCTCGAGCCCGCCGGCGAGAAGAACGAGATCGCGGATGGTCATACCCTCACGGTAGGGGAATTGACCACTTTTGCGAACCGCACCATTAATCGCGACGTGACGTACAGGCCGGAACTCCGAGATCGAAAAAACGCGGATCTCATCGTCTTCCTGCAGCGCGAGATCGTTGAGCACCGCTCCGGTGGTGTCGCGTAGCGTGGCTCTGAGCTGAACGCGTGAAGAGTCTGGAAGGGTTCTGGTAACGAGGACCTGGCCGAGGTAGGTGTCGGGCTTCACGCCACCGGCGACACGGAGCGCCTCGGAGAGGCGCATGCCGGACGCGATTCCCTGACTTCCGGGCGACCACACATTACCCCGCACGTAAATCCGGTTACGCACGCGCGTCGCGACCGCGAATACACGAATCACGTCGCCAGGTAGAACGGCCACTCCCGGTCCGAGACCTGTCGTGAACTGATCGGATACGATGTCGGTAAAGATTCGATCGCGCCCGCCCAGTGGCCGCTGCTCCGGTGGGACGATTCGCTCGATCTGAACCCGGCGCCGCGCCGCCGCCGCGGTAAACCCGCCCGCGAACCGAAGCGCGTCCGAGAGCGTCTCACCGGGCCTCATCTCATACGTCGCCGGACGCGCGACCTCTCCAACGATGCGCACGCGCCCGCTATGGATGGGCACGAAGATCAGATCTCCGCTGGTGAGTCGCACGTCATTGGTGGTGTTTCCATTCAACAGATAGTCGTAGACATCGAGCGTGTCGACGGCCGCTGCACCGCGCCGGATGAGCACGTTTCTGAGGCTCCCCTGGTCAGAGGGTCCTCTCGCCGCGTACAGGGCGGTGAGTGCAGTGCCCGCGCTCGAGATACGATAGCTCCCGGGCCGCAGCACGTCGCCGGTGACGAAGATCTGGTTGCTGCCAAGTCGCGCTGGCGTGACGTAGAACCGGGTCGTCGCGCCCGCTCCGCGCCGTACGCCGGAGTACACCCGGCCGAGCCGGGCATAAAGAACGTTCTCGAGCTCGGCGAGAGTCAGCCGGTTCACCCAGAGCTGCCCTACCTGCGGAACGATAACGAATCCTTCGCGGGTGACGTCGAGCGTATACGACGCCTCGACATCGCCGGTAAGTACCAGCACCAGGCGGTCTCCCGGTCCGATTCGATAGTTGGCGTCTACCGGACCAGCGAGGTTCGGATCGAACTGGGTGGTAGCATTCCGGAAAAAATCGAGGCCGAAAATTACGAAACCGCTATCGACATCGGCTTTGCGCTGGGTCAGTCCACGCGCCAGCGAGTCCTGTTGCGCGAGGCAGCGGTCTCGCACCAATCGGCGCTGTTCCTGGAGACGACGCCGGTTCTGGGTGGTATCGATGAGGCCATTCGCCAGCGTATCACTGATCACCAGCGAATCCGGATCGATCCCGCAGCGCAGCAGATCCACGTCGACGGTGTCTGCGATTCCGAGCTGAGCGATGGCGGCGAAGACATCCTCGCTCGACGCGGGCGTCTCGGCGCCGGTGCTGCCCGGCAGATATGCGTCGAGCAGATTCTCAGGGTATCCCTCCGCCCTCAGTCGTGCTCGCACCTGATCCGGGGTCAGGCCGCTGGTGAGAATTCGCTGCCGCAGTTGTTGGAGCAGCGCCGGGTTCGACTGCAGCATCTCCTGCGCCTGAGAGGAAGTCGGGCGATCCTGAGCGGAAACGCTCGCGGCGACAACCATCAGGCCGCCGAGGACTAGAAGCGAGCTGAGCTTCGGGAAAATCATTCTTGTTTTCGGAGTGGAAGAAACGCGGGTGGAGTGATCGCGCAGGGACTCGAACCCCGGACCTCTGCTGTGTGAAAGCAGCGCTCTAACCAGCTGAGCTACGCGACCGATTATTGCTCCGGATCGCCGCCCATGAGAGGAAACCGGAGAGAACCTATAAGGTTACAGGAGTGCCTCGTCTGGCGGTAGATACGGCCACCGATAAAGTGGCTACTGCCCCGGGTTTGGAACGAGAGCGAACTCGATGGCGCCCACGAGCCCGGTTCGCTCCATCGCCCCCCGAAGTGAGGGCCCTATGATCTGACCGGTGAACTTGCCGGCGTCCTCGAGCTCGAAGTAGACGTGCAGGACAGTATTCGCTCCGGCAAGCGTTCCCGAAACAGTGCAGGGCGGCGCCGGCGGGCAGAATTGCGGACCCTCCGACCCGGTCGCCGTGTACGTGCCGGTAATCGCACCGTCAGGCGTCTGAGTGAGATCTACCGTCACGTTGGTCAGGCCGGCGGCGGGCCCGCTGGCCGTCCACGTACCCGACACGTCGGTGTCCGCCGGTTCGGTGAGCTCCGGGCCGCAGGCAAAGATCGACATTAGCGCTAAGAACGGAACCAACTTTACTGATTTCAACGATGGGAGAGCCGTGTTGTGGACTGTGAATGGGCCCTGCAGGACTCGAACCTGCGACCGTCGGATTATGAGTCCGCTGCTCTAACCGACTGAGCTAAGGGCCCTGCCTAGCAAACTAAGAACAGCTGTCACCCGGCTGCAACGATCAGCCGAGTCCCATTTCGCTTTGCGGCCGACGCACCGGTCGCTTCGTCAGTGCCATCACTCCCAGCCCCTGCGCGGCAATCATCGCGACGTATAGCGGGTTCAACAGTATATACCTGCGCCAAAGCCTCCGCGGCTCGCGCGCGAGGCGGTAAGCCCACTCGAGCCCGGCGTTCTGCAACCGCCGCGGCGCCTGGGGAAGGGTGCCGGCGTGAAAGTCGAACGCAGCGCCAACCGCGATCACCGGCATTTCCAGCGCGTTCCGGAACTCATACGCCCACACCTCCTGACGCGGGCACCCCAATCCGACGAAAACCAGTCGTGCTCCGCTTCCGCGAATTTCCTCAACGATCTCCGACTTTTCCTGTGCCGTTATTCTTCGAAAGCGCGAGGGCTGCGCTCCAGCCACTGCGAGGCCGGGAAAACGCCGGCACAAAGCAACACGAAGGCGTGTGATGACGTCCGTGCTGCTGCCATACAGATAAATCGGAACTCCCTCTCGCGCGCATCTTTCGCACAGCGCGAGCATGAGTGACGGCCCGTATACCCGGTCCTTCAGCCGCGCGGAGTGCAGGATGTTGAGCGCCCACCTGATGGGCTGTCCGTCGGGAACGAGCAAATCGAAGCTGTTCAGGCGGTACCTCTGTTCCGCGTCGAGCACGCCGGTCATTACGCCGTGAACGGCGAGAGCCGAGACGGCGAAGCTCCGCCGCTGAACAGCGGCCGCCACGATCTGGTCGACGGCCCCCTCATAATCGACCACATCGATCATCACTCCGAGGATATCGCGCTTCCCGAGCCTGATCATCACGCGCGACTGCGAGCGTTCACGTACGACTCCCGATCAACTGGCCGTTCCCGTTGCCGCGTCCAGACCCGCTTCCCACTGCTCCCGATTGTGCTCGTAAATCTCCCGGAGAATCGCAGGCACGGTGCGGCCTATGTTCCAGTGAGGATAGTGGCTCCTGAACCGGTCGTTGCTGCTGATCCACCAGATGTGGTCGCCCACGCGGTTGGTATCTGTATACGACCATTGCATGCTTCGTTCGGTGATCTGCTCACAAAGCTCGATCGCTTCTCTCATGGAGCAGTTGCTGGAGCGGCCGCCACCGACGTTGTATACCTCCGCAGTTCGCGGGGACTCGAAGAATGCGTCGAAAGCGGCGATCAGATCG
>DASTTD010000474.1:0-4295 GCA_035760325.1 Gemmatimonadaceae bacterium | reverse complement strand
GAGATCGGCGTAGAAGTAGATCCGGCCATCGCGCAGCTCGGGGATGATGTCCACCCGCGTCTGGCATTCGGGAATGTTGAAGCTGCCCCGATCCAGATCCCTGAAGCGCTCGGGGAGCGGCTCGAGCTTCCTGGAGTATTGCACGAGTGCCTGCATTTTTTCCTCACGACCCATGGAGCGGAACAGCTTCAACACGCGGTCGATGGAGGGCGGAACTGCAGCAGTCGGCGGGACGTCCTGCATGTTCTGAATCTAATTAGCTTTCGCCGACGGTTCCGAAAATAACGTGACGGAGGAAGGAATGCCGACAAGAAAGGCGACAGCGGTGTGGAAAGGCGGGCTCAAGGGTGGAACGGGAACGTTCAATGGAGAAAGCGGCGCGATCGGCGGCCAGTACAATTTCAGCTCCCGCTTCGAGAGTGGCGTCGGATCCAATCCGGAAGAGCTGCTTGCCGCTGCCGAAGCAGCGTGCTTCAGCATGGCGCTGAGTGGCGCGCTGGAGAAGGCGGGAACGCCGCCGACTCTGGTCGAGACGTCGGCCGCGTGCACGATTGAAGCGGTCCCGGGCGGCTTCGGCATCACCAGAATCAAGCTCAACGTCCAGGCCACGGTGCCGAATGTCGACAAGGTGAAGTTCGAGCAGATCGCCAACGAGACGAAGGACGGTTGTCCGGTGTCGAAGGCGTTCAAGGGAAACGTCGAGATAACCGTTGACGCGAGGCTGGTCTAGGTGAAAACAACGTCAACGGCAACGGCGACTGACGAGCTGATAGCTGCCTGCTTGCAAGCTGCCTGCTTGCAAGCTGCCTGCGTCGAGCCGACCTCAGACACGATCCCGCGCCGCTGATCAGCGCACAGGGACTAAGTTCGTTTGCAAGGGCAAGCGATGTCAGCGGCTTCAGCTCCCAGCAGGCAGCTTTTAGGCAGGTAGCTATCAGCTCGTCAGTCGCCGTTATTCGGTGTCTCGGATTGAAACAGCGGCACTCAGCCTAGCGGGAGTAATTCCTGATCTTGCTCTTGAGCAGCTCGCCGTTCGAGAAAATGATCTGCTCGCCCGTATCGCTCCGCACCCGCGTCGTCTTCAGTCCGATGTGCTCGACCTTGCCGCGGTAGTTGTCCACCGAGATCGCGTCTCCGAGCACGAACGGCTTGTCCACGACGATCGCGATCGCGGCGAACAGATCTGCCAGCGTGGTCTGCACCGCGAACGCGATCGCAAGGCCGCCGATTCCCAGACCGGTGAGCAGCGGCTTGATCTGAACTCCGGCCGCCCACAGTCCAACCAGTCCGAGAGTGATCACGACCGTAAGGCGCACGAGAACGCCGATCGCCTTGAACGTGGTGATGCTGCTGCCGTCGGTCGTGTGGTAGGCGCTGTACCGCTCGACGAAGTAGCCGACGATGATGTTCGTCCAGATGATACCCTGAACGAAGAGGGCGAGGATCGCCGCGCGGACGGCCCACCGTTCGCCGCCGATGGAGAGGTCCATCATCCGGGGGAATGCCGAAGCGATGAGCGCTAGAACGAAGAACAGCGAACCGCGGAGGAGCCTTGCCGCCAGGGCGATTTGCATGGGCTAATAATGTATCACGAAAGACCCGAACGTTTCTTTTGAGTTATGAGTTGACCGTTATTGCGCTGTCCGTTGTTGTGTTAACGCAAAAACGGAAAACTCAACAACGGTAGACTCAAAACTCAAAAGGAACGTAAGCTCTAACCGTGGCGAGCGGCTTCCCCGCGGGTGTGAATGATTGCGACGATCGCGATGGGAGTGACTACGCGCCTTTCGCCAGAGCGGGAACCATCGCCTCGTCGCACGCGTCGCAGTTTTCACACTGCCAGTCGGGATCCACTTCCTCTCCGAAGTGCTCGAGGATGTAGCGGGTGCGGCACTGCGTGGTCTGACAGAACTGGATCATCGTGCGGAGCTTTTCCTGATCCATGGCGCGCCGCTCCTCGTAGTCCTGCAAGTCGGCGCTGAGATCGACGGCGGTCAGGTCATCGCCAAGGCGCTCCCATTTTCCGCCTCGATGCTCGCGCACGAGACCGTGTCGCTTGAGCAGCGCGAAGACGATCTTTGCCTTGCGTGCCGGGATACCAGTGAGCTCGACGATGTCATCGAGCAGCACCGGAGTCTTCAGCGGGTATTTCTCGAGTGCGAGCGCGACCTGCGCCGCCTCCTGCACCTCCGGGTATTTCCCGCCCAGGAAGTACGACTGAATGCGCTTGTCTTCCACGCGGTAGAGGACTCTGCAGATGGCCGGAGTGCCGTCGCGGCCTGCTCTTCCCGCTTCCTGGTAATACGCTTCGATCGATCCGGGAAAGTGATAGTGGATGACGAAGCGCAGGTCCTGCTTGTCGATTCCCAGACCAAAGGCATTCGTGGCGATGATCGCCTTCAGCTCACCCGCCATGAACCGGTCCTGAACATCCTTCCGGTCGGCGGCGGGGCGCTTTCCGTGGTAGAGCCCGATGGGAAAATCATCGGCGAGGAGCGTGTGGAGCCGCTCGGCTTCCTTGACGGTCGCAACGTATATGACACCGGAGCCCTCGAACTCGCGGAGCGACTGACGGAGCGAAGCATCCTTGATTCCGTCGTTGACGGTGCGCACGACCTCGAACCGGAGGTTAGGCCTCGCAAAGCCGGTGATGGTCACGTGCGGATCGATCATTCCCAGCTGCCGGACAATGTCGCTCTGAACATGCGCCGTCGCGGTCGCGGTCAGCGCAAGGATCGGCGGCCTGCCGAGTCTCTTGGCTATTCCGCCGAGTGAGAGGTAGTCGGGGCGGAAGTCGTGTCCCCACTGACTCACGCAATGCGCTTCATCCACCACGAAGAGACTGATCGGACGGGACAGCAGGTGCTCGAAGAAAGCCCTGTCCTTGAAGCGCTCGGGTGTCAGGTAGAGGATTTCGCCTTCACCGTCCGCGATCTGCCGGTGCGCTTCGCGCGATTCCGAGGTGGAGAGGTGTGAGTGCATCGCCACCGAGCTCACACCCTGCGCGCACAGCTTGTCGTGCTGATCCTTCATGAGCGCGATCAGCGGGCTGACGACGATCGTCAGTCCGGGCAGAATGACCCCCGGGAGCTGATAGATCAGCGATTTGCCGCTGCCTGTCGGCATCACGACCAGCGCATCCTCGCCGGCGAGAACGGCTTTCAGCGGCTCCCATTGACCGGGGCGAAAATCGGAATGCCCAAAGCGCTCGCGGAGCAGCTTACGGGCTGACTCTTTATCTATTCGTTTTGGCACCACCACAGTTCTAGGCACAAAGTATTCCCACTGGCACCCATCTACTGTCCAGCCATGACCGCTCCGATCGCCAACGAACTTTTCGCGGTTACCGCTCCAGGCCTGGAGTCCATCGCGCTGGGCGAGCTGAAGCGGCTCGGGGTGAGGGGGAAAGCGGAGACCGGTGGAGTGTCGTACCGCGGTGACGCGGAGACCATTTATTCGACCAACCTGTGGCTGCGCACGGCAAGCCGGGTGGTGATTCGCGCCGCGCGTTTTCACGCGAGCACTTTTCACGAGCTGGAGCGGCGCGCGAAGCTGGTTCCATGGGCGGATTTCCTTTCCGCCGATTCCTCCGTCCGTCTGAGAGTAACCTGCCGAAAGTCGCGGCTCTATCATTCCGACGCCGTCGCCGAGCGAATACTCGGCGCGATCACGAGAGTGGCGCCGGGAGTATCCGTGGTGGAAGGACAGTCGCTCGAGGCAGACGGCGAGCATGACGCACCGGAGCGCGGCACGACGGAAACGGCGGCCCAGCTGTTCGTTGTGCGCATTGTCGGTGACGAGTGCGAGATAAGCGCGGACACGTCCGGCGAGCTGCTCCACCGGCGCGGGTATCGCCAGGAGGTCGGCAAGGCACCACTGCGGGAAACACTCGCCGCGGCGATGCTCCTCGCGAGCGGGTGGCGGCCGGCGGAAGCTCTCGTCGATCCGCTCTGCGGCTCCGGCACGATACCGATCGAAGCCGCGCTGCTGGCACGTGGGATAGCACCGGGGATTCAACGGAAATTCGCGTTCATGACGTGGGCGGCTTTCGACGAAACGGCGTGGAACCGGGTTTACGAAAGCGCTCTGGGTTCGGCGAGAGAGGGCGGTGAGCTCGAGATCGTCGGAGCTGACCGGGACATCGGAGCAGTGGAGGCGGCGGCCCGGAACGCGGAAAGAGCGGGAGTCGGGAAGAATGTTCGACTCCTGGCTCAGCCTTTAACCGTCACGCTGGACGCACATGCGAGTGGAGACCGCCCAGGGTGGGTTCTGACCAACCCGCCGTACGGCGTCCG
>DASTTD010000473.1:0-10787 GCA_035760325.1 Gemmatimonadaceae bacterium | reverse complement strand
GAGGTCCGGAAAAATTCCATCCGCCGCCGGCGACCGGGACGGTGCACGAGCGGCCGCGGGTTCCTGCCGCAACGCCGCGAGCGCCCGCTCGCGCGCCGGAGCGTGCGGCGCCACCGGTCCATGTTCCGGAGCGGATCGCCGCGCCTCGATATTCCCCGCCACCGCCACCGCCCCCACCACCGCCGCCGGCCCGGGTCGAGCGAGAGCAGGCGCGGCCCGCACCGCCGCCCGCGGCGAAACCGGTCGACGATTGAGTTCGAATTGGATCGACTGGAAAGAGGGCTGCTTCGGCAGTCCTCTTTTTTTGCAGGTACCGCTTTGAACTGATATGCTGCCCGCTAACCGCCTTACGCTGCCCGCCAACCGCTGCCCACGCCACCGACTGTTCTTTTGACCGAACGGCGGACTATCGACGCTGTACTCTGCGGTTCCAGAATGCGCGCGCGGAAAGTCAGTGAGTATTTAGCGGACAGCTTACAGCGTCGAGCGGGAAGCGGGCAGCATATCAGTTCTCTTTGCAGTCGATTTCCGGAGGTAAGTACGCGGCTCTAACGGTTATATTTCCCTGTCCTTCCCGCGTCCTCCCGGAAAAGCCAGAGCCAGGATTTGAAGCTCGAGTACATCCGCAACTTCTGCATCGTCGCCCACATCGACCACGGCAAGTCGACCCTGGCCGACCGGCTGATCGAGACCACCGGGATGCTGCAGAAGCGGGAGATGAAGGCGCAGGTGCTGGACACCCTCGACCTCGAGCGCGAGCGCGGCATCACCATCAAGCTGAACGCCGTCCGGATGTCGTATACGGCGCGCGACGGCCGCGAATACGAGCTCAATCTCATCGATACACCGGGCCACGTCGATTTCACCTACGAGGTATCGCGCTCGCTCGCCGCGTGCGAAGGAGCGATTCTGGTGGTCGACGCATCGCAGGGAATTCAGGCGCAGACGCTCTCCAACCTGTTTCTCGCCATGGACGCCGGGCTGGAGATCATCCCGATTCTCAACAAGATCGATCTTCCCGGCGCCGAGCCGGAGCGGCGAAAGCAGGAAGTGCACGATTTGCTGGGCGTTTCTCCCGACGAGATTCTTCTCGTCAGCGCCAAGGAAGGCATTGGGATCGCCGAGGTGCTCGAGGAAGTCATTCGCAAGGTGCCGCCCCCCGAAGGCGACGAGAACGCCCCGCTCCGCGCGCTGATCTACGACTCCTTCTATGACAAATACCGCGGCGCGATCCCCAGCATCCGCGTCGTCGACGGCGTGATCCGGAAAGGCACCCACATCACTTTCGGCGCCAGCGAATCCGTTTACGAAGTCGATGAAGTCGGCTACAACCAGCTGCGGCAGGTGCCGACGGACCAGCTCGGGCCGGGAGAAGTGGGCTACGTTGTCGCCAGCGTCCGGTCGGTGAGCGAGACGCGCGCGGGCGACACGATCTTCGACGCCGACAACCACGCGAAGGAAGCGCTTCCGGGTTATCAGGCCGTGCGGTCGTTCGTGTTCGCGGGTCTCTATCCCACGGATACCCAGCAGTACGAGACACTCCGCGACGCGCTCGAGAAGCTCAAGCTCAACGACGCGTCGCTCAACTACGAGCCGGAAACATCCACCGCGCTCGGCTTCGGCTTCCGCGCCGGCTTTCTCGGACTGCTGCACATGGAGATCGTGCAGGAGCGTCTCACCCGCGAGTTCGACCTCGAGCTCGTCACCACGGTGCCGAGCGTCGAGTACAAGGTCTATCTCACCGATGGCACGATGAAGCTGATCGAGAACCCATCGCTGATGCCGCCGAGCGCGGTCATCGACTACGTCGAGGAGCCTTACGTGAAGGCTCGCATCATGATGCCGGCCGAGTACATCGGTCCGATCATGACGCTGGGAACGGACCGCCGGGGCGTCTACAAGAACATGACCTATCTCGACACAACACGGGTCGAGGTCGACTGGGAGTTCCCGCTCGGCGAGATCATCCTCGACTTCTTCGACAAGCTGAAGACGCTGAGCCGCGGGTACGCCTCGCTGGATTACGAGATGCTCGAGTACCGTCGAAGCGATCTGGTGAAGCTCGACATGCTTATCAACGGCGACCCGGTCGATGCGTTCAGCGTCATCATTCACGAGGACAAGGCGTACGAATGGGGACGCAAGATCGCCGACAAGCTGAAGGAGCTCATTCCGCGGCAGTTGTTCGAGGTCGCGATCCAGGCCGCGATCGGCTCCAAGATCATCGCGCGCACCAGCGTCAAGCCGCTGCGCAAGGACGTGCTCGCCAAGTGCTATGGCGGCGATATTTCGCGCAAGCGCAAGCTCCTCGAGAAACAGAAGGAAGGAAAGAAGCGAATGAAGCAGGTCGGGTCGGTGGAAATTCCGCAGGAGGCTTTCCTCGCGGTGCTTCAGGTCGACTGAATGGGCGGATCGCTCGTTATCCAGACGAGCTTTCTTGGCGACGTCATCCTCACGACGCCGCTCATCGCGGAGCTCGCCGCGAGAGGCCCGGTGGATGCGCTCGTTACACCCGAGGGGGCGGCGATCCTCGCCAACAATCCCGATCTGCGCACTGTCTTTCGCTACGATAAGCGAAACTCCTACGGGTCCGCGCTGGGACTCTGGCAAACCATCAAGACGATTCGAGCGAACCGCCCGTACGATCAGGTTTACCTCGCGCAGGGCTCGTTCCGCAGCGGCCTCCTGGGAATGATGACGGGCGCGCGGGAGCGAATCGGCTTCTCGAGCTCGACCGGACGGATACTCTACACGACGGAGCGGAAGTACCGCCCCGAGCTGCATCACGCCGAACGATTGTGGTTGCTGGCGATGGCGAACGCAGATCCGTCGCCTTCGCCCGACCAGATCCGGCCACGGCTCTACCCCTCGGACGATGATCGTCGCGTCGTCGATGGGTTTCTCCGCCGCGGCGGCGGGGAACCCGATACGCCATTCATCGCGCTGGCGCCGGGCAGCGCCTGGGGCACGAAACGCTGGCCGTATTACGTGGAGCTGGCGCGCGCGCTCGCGGATGATTTTCGCGTCGCCGTCGTGGGCTCACACGCCGATACAGCCGTGGCCGGCGAAATAGTGGCCGCGGCTGGAGAAGACAGAGTGGTCAACACGGTCGGCAGCCTTTCGCTGCTGGCCTCCGCCGAGCTCATTGGGCGGGCGCAGGCGATCATCACCAACGACTCTGCCCCGCTGCATCTTGCATCGGCCATGGGAACTCCTACACTCGCGATATTCGGTCCGACCGTGCCGGAGTTCGGATTCGGTCCACTGGCCGACCGAAGGGCAGTCGCCGGGCACGAGCATCTCGGATGTCGCCCATGCCACCGTCATGGTCCGCAGCGCTGTCCGCTCGGACACTGGCGCTGCATGCGTGAGCTTACGGTTGATCACATCATGGGCATCCTGCCCGGAGTTCTAACCCCACCGGTGCCGGTATGAGCGTCAAGGAACGGTACATCATTGGAGTCGATCTCGGCGGCACGAACATCGTCGCCGGCGCGATGCCGCTCGATGGCAGCCGCGAGATCGCGATGCGGACGACGCAAACGCTTTCCGACGGCGGCGCCGACTCCGTCGTCGAGCGGATTGCCGCGATGATCGAGGATGTCATAACCCAGACCAGCGCCGAAACCGGCGCCGAGCGCTCGGATTTTCTGGGGGTGGGCATCGGTTCTCCAGGTCCGCTGGACCGCGAGCAGGGCATCGTCATCGTCACGCCGAACCTTGGCTGGAAGAATTTCCCGCTCCGCGACGAGATCGCCAGGCGCGTCAATCTCGAGGCCACGCTCGATAACGATGCGAACTGCGCCACGCTCGGCGAGTTCTGGTGCGGTGCCGCCGTAGGTGGCAGGAATGTCGTCGGCATGACGCTCGGTACGGGCATCGGCGGCGGGCTCATTCTCGACGGAAAGCTCTATCACGGATCGGCGGATGCAGCGGGAGAGATCGGGCATACCACCATCGATTCCACCGGCAGGCGTTGCAAGTGCGGCAACTACGGCTGCCTCGAGGCGTACGCTTCCGGCCCCGCCATCGCCGAGCGCGCGAGAGAAGCGCTGCGCGGTGACGAAAGTGAGTCGATCCTTCAGGGCATGGTCGATGGAGATCTGAAGCGGCTGACGGCACAGACGGTCTACGAAGCGTCCAAGCGCGGCGATGCGGTCGCGCGCGAAGTGGTGCGCGAGACGGCGCGGTTTCTCGGGGCGGGAGTCTCCAACCTCATCAACATCTTCAATCCCGACGTCGTGGTGCTGGCGGGCGGCGTAACCCAGGCGGGGGATGCTCTGTTCGAGCCGCTGCGCGCCGAAGTTCGCCGCCGCGCATTCAAGCCCTCGGTCGAAGCCTGCCGCATCGTTCCCGGCGCCCTGCCCCTCTCGGCCGGTGTCGTCGGCGCGATCGCGACATTCAAGATGAAGATGTTCGGTGATCTCTGATGGCGCGAAAGAAGCGCGTCGGAGTCATCGGTACCTTCGTATGGGACATCATCCACGGTCGCGATCCGCGTGATGCGCCGGTCGAGGAGTGGGGTGGAATCACCTACGCGCTCGAGGCATTCGATGCGGCGCTGCCGACCGACTGGGAGCTCGTACCGATTCTCAAGGTCGGCTCGGACCTCGCGGACTCAGCGCGCCAGTTCGTGGCGCAGCTGGACCGCGCGGCGCCCGGCGCGGCGCCAATCGAGGTTCCGCATCCCAACAATCGCGTTGCGCTTCACTATCAGAGCGCGGAGCGCCGGTGCGAGAGGCTGACCGGTGGTGTTCCGGGATGGAGCTGGCTCGGCCTCAAGCCGCTCCTCGCTGATCTCGACGCCCTCTACATCAATCTGATCAGCGGCTTCGAGCTCGATCTCGAGACGGCGCAGCTCGTGCGGCAGCATTTCCGCGGGCCGATCTACTGCGACCTTCATTCACTGCTCCTCGCGCTCCAGCCCAACGGCCTGCGCACGCCGCAGCCGCTGGCGAATCCCGCCGCGTGGTGCCGCTGCTTCGATCTGATCCAGGTGAATGAGGAAGAGATGACGATGATGGCATCCGACGCGATGGGCCTCGCCGCGATCGCGCTCGCGAACGGAGTGAACTCCCTCACCGTCACGCTCGGCAGCCGCGGCATCGTGTATATCGCGGCGCCGGGCTTCGATGGACTTTCCGACCTGCGGAGGGGAACGCTGGGCGAGCCGCGCGGGGCGGTTCGCACCGCGCTGGTGCCGGCGAAAAGGCCGAAGCACGGCAGCCCTGGCGATCCGACCGGATGCGGGGATGTGTGGGGCGCAACCTATTTCTCCCGCCTGCTCGCGGGTGATAAGTTAGACGCGGCACTCGACCGCGCGATGGACGCGGCAGCCCGGAACGTGGACCATCGTGGCGCTACGGGTCTGGCCGACTACCTGCGCGGAGAGCTCAGCATCAAGTGACGGCAATCATCAATGTCCCACATTCTCTCGAAGACAAATCATTCGAGCAGGTGCTGGATCAGGTGGCCTCGCTGCCCCTTGATGAGAAGATCATCGTCGACACCAGACACGCGAGATGGGCATCGCCTTACGGACTGACTGCGTTGCTGGCCCTGGCCCAGTCGCGCGTCGAGCGGCCGGTGCTCTACGTCCCCGAAGCCGAGAACGTCAGCACCTACTGGTCGAGGATGGACTTCTTCAAGCACGCCGCCGAGCTGTACGACCTCCAAGGGAAAGTCATTCGGGCGAAGGCGGTCGAGACCAGCGTGCTGCTCGAGGTCACCTCGATCTCCAAGAGCGATGATGTCCACGGCGTGGTCGACAGGATCCAGCAGCGGGCGCAGGACGCGCTGGTCAAGAACCTGAATCTCGATGCCAAGATCACGATGCGATTCACGATGGCGCTGTCGGAGATCTGCCAGAACATCGTCGAGCACGCCGGCCGCGGCGGCTGGGTGGCGGTTCAGACATATACCTGGCGCATCCGTCTCGGCGGACGAAAGGTCGTCGTCATCGCGGTCTGCGATCCGGGAATCGGATTCCGGCAGTCCCTGGAGTCGGCTCCCGGGTTCCAAAAGAAGGACCGCTGGGACGACGGGCTGGCGCTCGAGGAGACAGTCATGCGGGGCGCATCCAGGTTTCGCGATCCCGGCCGCGGTCAAGGGCTTGCGGGAGTCAGGCGATTTGTCGGAAACTGGGATGGCAAGCTTTCCATTCGGAGCGGTACGGCGAGGATTGCCGTCCTTCCAAAGGGGGACTGGGACGAGGACGAGCCTCTCCATGAAAATCTTTCCTACTTTCCCGGAGCACAGGTGCAGATAACGATTCCGGAGCGGGTGAGTTGATCAATCACATCGACGTCAGCTCGATGTTGCGCAAGAGCGTATGTGAGCTCTACTCGAATCTCGTGACGCGGCCGACCGGCGCCGCGGTGAGGTGTGAGATCGAGCAGGAGCTGGACAGGATAGGCGACAGGGCGCTCACGGTCATCGATTTCTCTCACGTCGGTCTGCTCGACTTTTCCTGCGCCGACGAGATCGTGGCGAAGCTGCTGCTGCAGTACGTGAGCGTCGACGCGCCGCGGCGGGAAGTGTATTTCGTGTTCCGGGGTATCAGCGACTCACACATGGACGCGATCGAAGCGGTGCTCGAGCGGCACAACCTGGCGCTGGTCACGCAGCAGGCGGACGGCCTCTCGCGCCTGATCGGCATCGTCGATCTCGACGAGCGGAAGGCGTGGGACATCATCGCCAGACTGGGCGCGGGAGCAAGGGACGACGTCGCGACGGCGATGGGCCTTTCGCCCGATGCCGCTGAACGGATGCTCGACCTGCTGTGGCGGCGGCGCCTGGTCATCAGGTACGACGACGGCTACGTCGCGGTCGGTGCGGTCACCACTCCTTCGCAGGCTGCGCGGCCGGATGCCTGAAGGGTCCCAGAAATTTCTGTTCGTCGCCGGGTTCATCTCGAGCCGCTCGGGCGACCCCGCCAGAGGGCCCATGGTGCGGCTGAATCCGAGCGATGCTCGCATCCGGCTCCTGGTGGAAGGTGAGCTGGTGTGGGTCTACGGGCCGCGCCGCCAGGAGCTGGCGGTGCTCGAGGTCGACGACACCGTCTCTCCAGGCAGCGTCGTCGCCCGCGACATTCTCGGCGTCTCGCCGACTGAAAGAGTGCGCGTGGTAAAGCCCGATGTCGACGCTCCGCGTTTCACCCGCAACCTCGGCTAGGAGGCTTCCTGACGGCGCCACGCAAGCTGGGGTTGTCGACGACAGCCATTCACGGAGGCTCTGAGCTCTCGCAGCCGGGCTCGGGTGTCGTGCAGCCGCTGGTTCAGGCCGTGAACTACGTGCAGGACACGGGAACGAGTGAAGGTCTGATGTACACTCGCTATGGCAACACGCCGAACGCCGTGCGGGTACAGAAGCGCCTCGCGCTGCTGGAGGGGGCGGAAGCCGCGCTGGTTCTCGCCAGCGGGATGGGCGCGACGTCCTGCTCGATGCTCGCGCTGCTGCGTCCGGGAGACCACCTCGTCTCGAGCTCCTGGATCTACGGTGGCACGAGACGTCTCTTCACCGAAGATCTGCCCGGGATGGGCATCGAAGTCTCGTTCGTCAATCCGATGGAGCCGCGCGCCTGGCGGAAGGCGCTGCGCAAGAACACGCGCGTCATCTTCATCGAGTCGCCGGTGAACCCGACCTGCCGCGTGCTCGAGCTGGCGCCGCTCCGCCAGCTCGCGACGTCACAGGGGCTGGCCTTCGTGATCGACTCGACTCTCGCCAGTCCGGTCAACCTGCGTCCCATCGAGCACGGCATCGATGTCGTGATACACTCGGCCACCAAGTACCTGAACGGCCACCACGACATCCTGGCGGGAGTGGTGTGCGGCAGCGAGCCGTTCGTCGATGAGGTGAAGCGCAAGATGGCGATCTGGGGACAGGTACCCGACCCGTTCGCCTGCTGGCTGCTCGAGCGGGGCATCAAGACCCTCGAGGTACGGGTCAAGCGCCAGAACGAGACAGCGATGCGAATCGCGGAGTGGTGCTCCACCCGCGCCGAAATCGCCGAGGTTCATTATTCTGGACTGCCGAGCCACCCCGATCACGAGATCGCGAAGAGTACAATGGATGGCTTCGGCGGCATGCTCGGCATCGAGCTGCGCGGCGGGGGACCCGCCGCGCTGCGTTTTTTGCGCAAGCTGCAGCTGTTCACGCACGCGGCGAGTCTCGGCGGAGTCGATTCGCTGGTCATCGAGCCCCGCTACAGCTCCCACGAGCACATGACCCCCGAGGAGCGCGCGAAGATCGGGATTCCCGACGGGTTCGTGCGCATCAGCATCGGACTCGAGAATGCGGATGATCTGATTCTCGATCTGGAGCAGGCGCTCGCGCAGTAGAGGATGATCCGCCTACACGACGTCTCGAAGGAGTATCCGAGGTCCGGGGTCGCCCTCTCGGGCGTAACGTTCGAGGTGAAGAAGGGGGAATTCGTTTTCCTCACCGGTCCGAGCGGATCGGGAAAGAGCACGATTCTCAAGTTCCTCTACATGGACGACAAGCCCACCACCGGGAAGGTGTGGGTGAACGGCGTCAGCTCGGACACCGCGAGAGGGCGCGAGATCTCCCAGCTGCGGCGGCGGATCGGAATCGTATTTCAGGATTTCCGCCTTCTGGAGGACCGTACCGCGGAAGCGAACGTGCGCTTCGCGCTCGAGGTCACCGGGGCACCGAAGGCGTCGATTCGCCCCAAGGTATCGCGTGTTCTTACGCAAGTCGGCCTGTCATCGAAGGCAACGAGCTACCCGCGCGAGCTATCGGGCGGCGAGCAGCAGCGGGTCGCGATCGCACGCGCCCTGATCAACGATCCGTTCGTGCTGATCGCGGACGAGCCGACGGGAAATCTCGACGACCGCGCGACACGCGGTGTGTTCCAGCTGCTGCGCGACGTCAATGCGGCGGGGACCGCGGTGGTGATGGCGACCCATGACCTCGATCTCGTGCGCCGATCGCCGTACCGGACAATCGAGCTGAATCACGGCAAGCTCGTGTTCGATTCCGCCGACGCCGGCCGGCCTCGTCCACCAGGGGGCTTCGCGGACGTCGAGGAGAACGACGAGGGCGACGGGCAGGCCCCCGAGAGCACGGGCTACTAGTGCTCGCTGCACGAGAAGCGCTGACTGCATCCAGAAGGGCGCCGCTGCTCAGCGTGCTGAGCGTGGTAACGATCGCGTTTTCGCTTTTTGCGTTCGGCCTTTTCGGACTGGCGGCCATAAACATTCGCGAGGCCCTCGAGCAGGTCGAAGAGCGAGTCGAAGTCCGCGGCTTCGTGACGCAGGGCACGGAGATCGAGTCGGTGGCTGCCGCCATCAAGGACGTCGGGGAGTTTCCGGAGGTCGCGCGCGTCAACTACGTCTCGGAGGAGCAGGCGCTTCAACGGGCACGTCGTGAGATGGGGGAGTTTGCCGATGTCTTCGAGTCGGGGGTCCTGCCGGCCTCGATCGAAGTGCACCTGCGGCAGGGAATGCGGACGCCGGATAACGTGAAGTCGGTGGCAGTGCGAATGAGGACATACTCGTTCATCGACGACGTCCGGTATGGAGAGGAGTGGGTGGAAAAGCTGTATCGCCTCCGCAACATCGCGACTGTGGCGGGGATTGCTCTCGGCCTCGCGTTCGCGGCCGTAGCCGTCATCATCATCGGCGCGACGATCCGAATGGCGGTACTCGCGCGCGCTGAGGAGATCTCGATCATGCGCCTGGTGGGAGCGACGGACATGTTCATACGCCTGCCCTTTCTGCTGGACGGGCTGGTGAAGGGCACGATCGGCGGGTTGCTGGCGCTGCTTTTCATCTGGCTCGCTCACCGCACCGTTAACGAATACTTCCTCAGGACGGTGTTCTTCGATCGCGAGCTCATCTTTCTCGGCGTCGTCGGTGGAGCGGTGTTGGGCGTGCTGGGCAGCCTCGTATCCGTCGGGAGACATCTACGGCGCATCTGATGCGGGTGCTGCTGCTCGGGGCGATGCTCGCGGCGCCCGTCGTCGCGGAAGGACAGGCGTCCGGCTCCGCCGAGGCCCGCCTCAGGGCCCAGCGCGACGAGGTCGCGCGCATCCGTGCCGAGCGCGACGAGCTCGAACGGAAGATGGCGGGACTTCAGAACACGGCACACGAGATTGCCGACGAGGTGACGCTTCTCGACCGTCAGTACGACGCCACGGCGAGAATGGTCAAATCGCTCGACGAGCAGCTGATCGCGATCACCGCTGAAGTCGAGAACACGACATCCGATCTGACCAACGCGGAGCGGGAAGCGATCGCCAAGCGGGAGTCCCTGCGGCGCCGCATGGTCGAGATCTACAAGCGCGGGCCGCTCTATTCGGTGGAGGTGCTCTTCTCGGCGCAGTCGGTCGGCGAGCTGGTGGCGCGGTACAAGTACCTGCATTTGCTCGCTCTGCGGGACAAGGGGCTCGTGGAGCGACTGGAGAATCTCCACCAGCGCATCGAGGCGCAGCACGGCCAGCTGGTAGCGCTTCAGCGGGGGATCGTCGAGAACCGCGCCGACAAGGAACGCGAAGCGGCGCGGCTGATCCAGCTCGAGAAGGAGCAGACACGTACGCTCGCGCGGGTGCAGCAGGATGCGAAGCGCACGCGGGCACGGCTGGCGGAGCTGGAGAAGAGCGAAGCGAGACTGAACAGCGTCATCGCGTCACTCGAGACGGCGCGACGCCGTCCTACCGGTCCCGGAGGAGCGCCTTCGCTCGCACCCAGCTCGATTCGAACCACTGATCTCGGGCGGCTGGACTGGCCGGTGGACGGCGCGTTTCTGTACCGCTTCGGGCGGTTCGT
>DASTTD010000472.1:0-3385 GCA_035760325.1 Gemmatimonadaceae bacterium | reverse complement strand
GGTGGGCTCCGCCGCGAACGCTGGCTCGCACGATGCCGTTGGTGCGCGCTGCCAACGACTCTGCTTTAGCATGTGAGCGGAAGATCAACGCGCGCTCTGACGCGCACGTAGTAAAGCCGGAGAGGGAAGTCGAGCGGGTATCCTCGCAGGCCGCCTCCGCAGCCAGCGCCGCTCCGGCGCGGTGCCGCGCAGCGGCAGGCGAGGACCAGCGGCCGAAGAGGATACCCGCTCGACTGACCGCGCAAGATGTACCAGACCGCAGAGGGAGCGCGCGGTTGATTCAAGTGCGGAACGCGGTTAAACTGCAGAGCGTTTAATGGTGGCTGTAGCTCAATTGGTTAGAGCACCGGTCTGTGGCACCGGGGGTTGCGGGTTCAATTCCCGTCAGCCACCCCTCCGGGACTAGGCAGCACACGATGTGTTGTCCGCAGTCCGCAGGGTTGTTGTCCGCAGTCCGCAGTGAAAGCGCGTGTCGTGTTTGTTTGCGGTCCGCCGGAATAGGTCCGTAGCTCAATTGGTAGAGCACCGGTCTCCAAAACCGGGGGTTGCAGGTTCGATTCCTGCCGGGCCTGTTCGTTCCAGGAATCGCCGGTTCGCTGGGCGAGAAGCTGATTTTTTTTTGTTGTTGCGGCGCTATCGTCTAGGGGACTAGGACGGGGCCCTCTCAAGGCCCAAACACGGGTTCGAATCCCGTTAGCGCTATACTACGATTGCGGACTGCGGACTCATGCGGACTGCGGAAGTAACTGCGGACTGCGGACCAACTGCGGACTAGGGACTAGGTGCCATTTCGGACTGCTGACTAATTGCGGACTGCGGACTAACTGCGGATTGCGGACTAAGATCTAATTGCGGACTGCGGACTAACTGCGGATTGCGGACTAAGATCTAATTGCGGATTGTGGACTGAGATGTAAGTGCGGATTGAACGGGACACCGGCCCCATCGTCTATCGGTTAGGACGGCACCCTTTCACGGTGCAGAGAGGGGTTCGATTCCCCTTGGGGCTATGCGGCGGGCTGACTGACACCCAGCCCGGTTTGAAGATGCGAGAGGAAGGGGTTTTCGACCCTGACTTCGGTAGTTGGGGCCGTAGCTCAGTTTGGTTAGAGCACTCGACTGTCACTCGAGAGGTCGCGGGTTCGAGCCCCGTCGGCCCCGTTGTAGTTGAAGAAATTCACGTTCGCGTTCGCGCTCGCGTTCGCGCTCCTCATTGAGGACTGCGGACTGAAGATGCCCTGGTGGTGAAATTGGTAGACACGCCATCTTGAGGGGGTGGTGCCGAAAGGCATAGCGGTTCGAGTCCGCTCCAGGGCATTCCGTACCGAAGTCGTTTCGCGAGTTCTCAGGCGAAGCGGCCGACCATGACATGCCACAGTAGCTCAGGGGTAGAGCACCCGATTCGTAATCGGGCGGTCGTGAGTTCAATTCTCACCTGTGGCTCTGTACTTCGATGACTGCGCCCGTGGCGCCCCGGACCGGGGCGCTATTTTTTTTCGCCCAGATGTTTCGACGTCGTGTCGGAATACACCTACGTCACAATACGTATTGGGGCCGGGATACGATTCCATGATCATCTCGCCGCACCGACCGTACTACGGCAATTCACATCACCGGGAGCACGTATGAGACAGCTGCTCGTTCTGATCACAATCGCGGGCGCAATGCTGGCCGCAGACACGACTCCGATCGCCGCGCAGGGAGTTGCCCGTCTGGCGCCCGGCTCCCGGGTCAGGCTCATTACCCCCCGGCTCGAGGCGTCCCAGCAAACGGTCACCGTCGTCTCCGCGAGCTCCGACTCGATTCAATTCCGGTCGGTGTCTTATCCCGTTACGCGCTCGCTTCCTCTCTCCGAGATAACGGCGGTGGAAGTGCGGAGCTACGGCGAGCGACCGTTTCTGCGCAACATGTTCATCGGCGGCGCGGTCGGCGGCACTCTGGGCGCGGTGGCTGCCTACGCCTCATATAAGGAGTGCGAAGACTGCTGGTTCTACCCGCAATCGCGCGGCCGGGACACGGCCGGAGGAGCTCTGCTCGGAGGATTGGCCGGCGTCGTCGGCGGGCTGATAGTCGCCGGCGTTCAGCGCGGAGAGCGGTGGACGCGGATCCCGCTGAACGCGAATGTTGCTCTCCTTCCGTCCCTGGACGGGAGATTCCACTTCAATCTCACGCGCGCGTTCTGAAGTAGAGCCATTTCCCTCACTGGAGCTCACATGCAGCAGTCAGGATCTGACCGCACCGCCATGCTGCGAGTCGGGGCAGCAGCGCTCACGCTCGCGGCCTCGGGGTGCATCTTCAATAAGGTCGTGGTCGAGGATGTGCCGCGGTCGGAGTCGCTCACCGCAGTTACATCTCCGGTCAAGGCGCACCTCGTCGACGGCAGCACCATCGTCTTCAGCAATGGCGTGGCTGTTGGAGGCGGCTTCGTCAGGGGCGACGGACAGCGATACACGCTCGGAAGCATCGATCCCGTCCCCGCCGCATCGGTGCCGCTCGACAGCGTGGTCGGGATGGAGAGCTATCAGATCGGCGTGAGACGCGGAGTGACGACGCTCGCGACCACAGGCGCAGTGGCGGTTACAGCAGTCGCGACCGTGGGCATCCTGAAAGCGCTCTTCGGATCGTGCCCGACGATCTACTCCGACAGCGCCGGCACTCACGTTCTGGAGGCAGAGGGCTTCTCATATAGCATCGCACCACTCTTCGAGCAGCGCGATGTCGACCGTCTCCGCACGGGTGTCGGTCTCGACGGCAGCGTCCGCCTCGAGATCCGCAACGAGGCGCTCGAGACGCACTACATCAACCACCTCGAGCTGATCGAGACGCGCCACCGCGCGGGCGAGACGGTCGTCCCCGACCAGACGGGCTTTCCGCTCGTGTTCGGCGCTCTATCCGCTCCGGTATCAGCGCGGGACAGGGCAGGGCGCGATGTGGCGGCAGTTCTGGCGCGCGCCGACGGCGAGCTCTTCGCGACCGATCCGCACACGCTCGCGGCGGCCGATTCGAACGACTTGCACGATTATATCGATATCGCCATCGCCCGGCCCGCGCGCGCCGACAGCATCGCGGTCGTCTTCCGTCTGCGGAACAGCCTGCTCAACACCGTACTTCTCTATGAGGGAATCCTTTCCGATCCCGGCGCGCGGTCGCTCGACTGGCTTGGACGGGACATGCAGAAAATCACGAACGCCATCGACATCGGCCGCTGGTACGGCAAGCACATGGGAATGCGCATCTCGGTGCATGATGGCGGCGAGTACCGGCAGGTTGCGCGCTTCACCGACAAAGGTCCCCTGGCTTTCCACGATCTGGCCGTGCTCGTCCCGGTGCCGCCGGGCGACAGCGTTCGCGTTCGCCTGTCGTTCGTCGCCGACGACTGGCGCAT
>DASTTD010000471.1:0-6575 GCA_035760325.1 Gemmatimonadaceae bacterium | reverse complement strand
AGCTGTCGGCCGGCATGGCCGCGGGCGGTGGTGCCCTTGGGGGGCTCGCCAGTCAGCTTGGGATGGCCGCAGGTGGCGATCCGTCGGAGTCAGCAAACTTCTACTTCGAGCTGATCCAGAGCCGGGAGCTCATCACCCGCCTGCTTCAGTCCCGCTTCCCGAATCCACGCACTTCGTCGCCCGGCGACAGCGCCACGCTGCTCGACATCCTGCGAATCCGCCACGAAGACCCGCGGCGCAGACTGGAAATAGCGATCAAGCGGATGGCCGCCGCGATCGACGGGAACTACGACACCAAAACCAATCTCGTATGGATCGAGGTAGACGCGCAGTGGCCGGAGCTCAGCGCAGGAGTCGCCAACCGTACCATCGACCTCGTCACCGCGTTCAACCGTGAGCAGCGGGTTTCCCGCGCCAAATCGAAGCGCCTGTTCCTCGAGGGACGCGTCGGCCTCGCGAGGGAGTCGCTTCGCTCGGCAGAGGCGCGGCACCGCTCCTTTTACGAGCAGAATCGATCCTGGAGGACTTCGCCGGCCCTGATCTTCGAGGAGAAGCAGCTGCAGCGCGACGTCGACCAGACGGCCGACCTCTACACGATGCTTCAGCGACAACTGGAGACGGCCCTGCTCGACGAGGTCAACGACGCAGCCTTGATCACAGTCGTCGATTCCGCTGTCCCGGCCCGCAAGGCACAGTGGCCCCGCTACGGCATACTCCTGGTGAGCACCGTCATCGCCGGATCGCTGCTGGGACTGATGATTGCCGGCGGTGCGGCGATTCTGGCCGATTGGCGCTCAAGGAATCCCGATTCGGCCGCCGCGTTCGGTGATTCGATGGGCAGAGTGAGGCATGAGATCCGCCGAGTCTTCAGGCGCGCCAGCTAGCGGGCACCTGGTCATCCCGAGGTTGGACGCGTGACAGTCGTTGCGCTGAGGTTCCCGGCGATAACGACGCGAGCTCGCCTGCCAAGCATTTCGCGGGTGGCGTTGATCCTCTTTTTCTGGATTCTGCCCTTCCACTCGCTCATCATCGCTCTCCTGTTCGGGTATTTCGGCGTCAGCTCCGGAACGGCCCGAGCGATCGCCGCCTGGAAGGAAGCAGCGATCGTGATGCTGCTTCTTTGGGTCATCCTTCGAGCGCTGTCCGGCCGAGCACAGAAGGTCCCGATCACAGCCCCCGACGTCGCCGTTACGGGACTGCTGGCGCTGGCAGTCGTTTTCCTGATCGTAGCGGACCCCGTGTTTCACGCCGCGATTCCGTGGGGCGCCCAGCTGTATGGGTTCAGGGACGGCTTCTTCTTTCTGCTGCTCTACTACGTCGGGCGGTCGATACCCGAGCTCGCCGACTCCGAGACAGTAATGAAGCATGCATACGTGATCGCCCTGGTCATCGCCGTGGTCGGAATTCTGGAGCGGATCTTCGTCTCTCCCGACATGCTGGTCCTGCTCGGCGTGGCGTCGTATCTGAACGACTTCCTCGGGCTCGAAGCTTACACCAGCAATAATCCGTGGGGGCTGCCGGCGAACTATTGGACCGACATGGGTGGAGTAGCGGTGCGTCGATCCGGCTCCGTGTTCCTGCATAGCCAGGGTTTCGCGCTTCCTTTTCTCTTCCTGATGCCGGCGGCGAGCGCGTGGGCGCTCAATCGGACGAGAAGACATCCGCAACTCGTGCGACTTGGCTACGCGCTGATCTGGGTAGGGATGCTGACTTCGATCACGCGCGTGACGACGGTCGTCTGCGTGCTGCAGGTCGTCCTCTTTTATCTGATTGCGCGCCGACCCGAGTGGGCGTTGGGCAGCATGGTCTCCGCCCTCGCGGCGATTACGGTGACGGTCCTGGTGGTGCCAGGATTACTGAACTTCGTTTGGGAAACGCTTTCGTGGCAGACCCAGAGCGGTACCGCTCACTCGAAGGCCTGGGGTGAGGGCGTGCTCGCTTTCTTGGAGCAGCCGTGGGGTCACGGCCTTGGGACTACCGATGCGGCGCCGCTCAGATTCCTCCGCCTGCCGCTGACCGGCGACAACATGTACCTGAGCTACGGCGTTCAGCTCGGCCTGATAGGTTTCCTCGCCTTGGTGGGGATGCTTGGAAGCGTCCTCGTTATCTCATGGCGCTCCATCTGGATCTCGGCGACGGAGACGCAGAGACGCTTTTTCACCGTGGTGGCGTTGGCAACACTCGGAATCCTCTTGAACGGAGTGACTTCAGTGGTGTTCAGCTCTAACTTTTTCGCGTACGTCTTCTTCTTGTGCGCGGGGGCGGCGATGACGGCGGCACAGCGGCTTCAGCCAGCTTCAGGCGCAAAGGGGTGACACCCGCAGCGAATGACGAAGGCGTTTTCACAGCGGCCATAGATGCTACGCACCTTCGCCAGTCTGAGGGCGGAATCGCGCGCTACATCCGCGGACTTGTCCGTGGGCTGAGAGCGAGGGGCGATGTAGAGGTCATCGAGCTTGGAGGCGGCCCGCGAGAGAAGCGCGGCACGCTCAGAAAAAAGCTCCTAACCGCCGGACTCGATCTGGTCTGGTATCCGTGGCTCGGACGCAGCCGCGCTGCGGCGCTCAAAGCGGATGTGTACCATTGCCCCGCCCCGCGAGGCCCACTGTTTAATGGGCGATTGCCGGTCGTGATGACAGTGCACGACCTCGTGCCGTTCCTCTTTCCTGAGACAATGACGCGCTGGTCGCGATGGTATTCGCTGGCTACTCATCGTCGAATGGCCGCGGTTGCTGACCGGATCGTCTGCAATTCCGCTGACACCGCACGCGATGTGGTCGAGTTCCTCGGGGTCGAAGAGAAGCGAGTCCGCGTAATTCCTCTGGGAGTGGATTCTCATTTTTTTGAGCCGGTCGCGGCGGCGGAGCCACCCCCCGCACCGTACGTCCTCTTCGTTGGCACTCAGGAGCGGCGAAAGAACCTCGAGCGCCTGGAGCAGGCCGTTGAAGATCTGCGCCGGCGGGGATTTCCGCACGAGCTCGTGCTCGCCGGCGCCGATGCGTGGGGGGATGTGCGCATCGGCAAATCTTTCGTCCGCCAAGTCGGAAGGGTCAGCGACATCCAGCTGCGGCGGCTTTACGCCGACGCGGCGTGCCTGGCTCTTCCCTCGCTTCATGAAGGATTTGGCTTGCCGGCGCTCGAGGCAATGGCCGTTGGCACCCCCGTAGTAGCAGGCCGCGCGGGGGCGCTTCCGGAAGTGACCGGCGGGGCGGCAATAATGGTCGATCCGCACGACACGGTTGACATCGCCAATGGACTGGAGCGAGCTATCTCGGCGGACAATGCGCAACGCGACGGTGGCCGCCGCCGTGCCGCCCTATTTACCTGGGAGAAGACAGCGACAGCAACGTTCGCAGTGTATCGCGAGCTGGCGTGAGTGTCCGCTTGTAAGCTGTCACAACGACTTCGAGCTCGAGTCCCGTCAGGCAAATCGGTTCGCTGAAAATGCAATGGCCGGCACAGGGACGGCAGGTGATGTCTTCGCGCCGAACCCAGGAATGAGGGGCAGGTCCATACGGTTTCCACCACTCTGGGTTTCCCCAGCTGTAAATCGCGAAGGTAGGGACTCCCAGTGCCGCGGCAAGGTGCATTGGTCCGCCGTCGTTGCTTACCAGCAACTGGCATTCCGATAGAAGCGCGATCAGCTCCCGCAGTGATGGTCGGGCGACGATCGATCCCGCCGGTAAATTCGCACCGCTGCCCGTTCCCGCCGGATCGACGATCCACAGGATGCGGGCTTTCTCGTCATCGACCGCGATCCGAGCAAGGGCTTCGAAATGCTGCAGCGACCATCTCTTGAGGCGGCTGCTGCCGCCTGGGTGGATCGCAATCAAAACTTCGTCCTCGGCACGACCGGCGCGGCGGAGAAAATCCTTCGCCATTTGGCGCTCCGCCTCGGACACCGCCAGCCGAGGCTCTGACAGCGGAACCCCCGTCCGGAACGGCTCGAGTAGCCGCAACCAATCCTCGGTTCGGTGATGCTCGAGCGAGCCAACCGGAAGGGGGTCGGTGAGTAGATACTCTCCTCCGCCAAACGCAAATCCGATTCGGCGAGCGGCGCCCGTCAGGAATAGGAGCAGATGATTCCGGCCATCGCGGCTGCAATCGAAGGCGAGATCGAACTGCCCTCGCCGCAGCCGCCTGATCACACCAGGAATCTGCAGCAACTCCTTCAGTTTTGGCCGGCGATCCTCGTCGAGAAACGTCCACGGAAAACTGAAGCTGACAACTTCGTCGACCAGGCCCGTGTTCGCCAGCGTTTCGCGCGCATGTGATTCAGCGAGGAGGGTGATTTTCGCGCCGGGAAAAAGGCGGCGCAGCGCGGCCAGGAACGGCATGGCGATCACTACATCGCCGATGTGCCACAGCTCGGACACGAGTATCCGTTCCGGTGTGCGAGAAGTGACGCGGCGTGAAGGAAATGCCAGACGCAGGAGAGGAACAAACGGGCGAAACAACGCGTCGGCCCGTTTTGCCATCCGGAGCTTACGTTCGTCGACGAGCCAGGTCTGCGCCATGCTCAGATAATGCTGCTATCGCCGGTCGAACGGTACCCAAGTGAGATTCAGCGTATTGTTGCGGATGTCCACCTGTCCATCCCCGCCGGGACACCCCCCGCGAAACTGAAACCACGGCTGGATTCTGTTGCCAAGGGTGAAATCCAACGCCGCGAATCCGAATCTGGACCTTTTCGTGGCGCGCGGTCCCCAGTAGAGATCGATGTCGTGAGTACACCAGGACTTGAACTCGAGATAGGCAGAAATGCTGCGCACGTCCTCATTGTAGCGGATGCGACCCGCCTTCAGGCCGACCGACCAATCCGGCCGCATGTAATCAATGTTAACATTCTGGCCTGAAGACCCCGGTCCAATGGCAGCACCGAGCGGTTGACCACGGTTGGTGTACCCTTGAATCACTTTCCGACTGGTATACCAGATGCCGAGCGGCCGGTCGCGAAAGGTCGCTGACTGTTCCACTGAGGTATTCTCAGCTTGTATCCGCCATGCGTCGCTCCCGGTCCAGCCCGGGCGTCGCCACTGCAGCCCAAGAGTGTAAGCCTGGGTGTGATTGGGTGCCGTGAGGAAGTCGCGCAACGATGGAGGAAACTCGGTGCGACCCCACTCGCCGTAGACCTCGAATCCCGACTCGGGCATCACCCAGCGCGCGAACAGCGAATAGATCTGGTCGCGGCCACCGGGGGCCAACGTCGAATCGTTGAGAGCGATGCGGTTCGGCCGGCCAATCGGGTGAAAGAGCTCGAGCCACCTGACGGGAATCTTTCCCCAGCCTGACGCGGTCATCCACACACTGCGCGTGACGCCGAGAGTGAGCCCGGCCGGTTTGCGCAGGCGGAGGGTAAGCGCTCCAGCGGTTATCGAGCGGAGATCGTTCGTCGAGGTGGTGTCGAAGTACGGCGATTCAGTCAGCCCGCCCACGATCCAGCGAGCGTCGATGTCACCGATACGAGATTTGACCGGCTCCCGCGTGCGCAACAGAAAGTGAGGGAACCCCGGCGCGTTGTTGCTCATGACGAGCGCGTTTCCGATCCCGGGACCCCACCACTCATTCTCGTTGGCGAACCCGAACTGGAACTTCGAGAAACCGATCAGAACCGACGATTGGCCGAGGCTCAGACGCCCGATCCGCTGGTCGCCAAAACGCGTCGGCATGTCGGCAGAGTAAGGACCACTCACGTACCACGGAAACTGCCACTCGCTCCGGTCTGGCGGAATCGCAACCCGCTCGATCTCGGGGATGTGGAGCTCGAAGTACGTGTTCGACTGATAAGTTATCTCGGGCGCGAGCACGAGCTGGAATCGCCCAAATTTGGAATAGATCCCCCCGGCGAGCCGGAAACTGAGCCCCCTGCCCGCCCAGAGATCACCATCGTTCATCGACCACGGAAGCGCGCTGTTGTGTACCAGCTGGAGCTCCGGGAGGAAGATTCCGTGCCGGTGGCTCGCGGGCTCGAGACGTGTTATGTACGCGCTCACGGAGCGCAGCGTCATTGGGGCAAGGAGCGGCGCGCCAGCCAGTTCCCCCAAACGCTCACGCTCCAGCTGATAGGAGCTGATCAAACGTACAGTGCGCACTTCACGCGGCCCGCTCGAGCTGCCACCAGCTGTGTCAGCCGGCGGTTGGGCTAATACCACGGGCGGACCTTGCCGGGTGGAGTCCGTAACGACGAGAGAGTCGGAGACGATCTGCGAGCCCGCCTTCAGCGGTATCATGAACGCCGCCAACAACAGGAAGCGACAGCCGCTCGCTTTAAAGCGGTGTACGTGGAGTTGCATCAATAGTCGGGTGATCCGGAAGGGCGTACGTCTATGGGCGTCGCTTTCGCCCGTGTAATATACGGCGTGCACAATCCTTCGAACTGGGCCGTCGTCGTCCCCAGTTTCAATCACGCCGACGACGCAATCAACTGCCTCGGCTCGCTGTGGAAGGCGGATCCTCGGCCCGGACGCGTACTTCTCATTGACGACGCATCGACTGACGATGCCGTGGGGCGGATCGCTGAATGGGCGCAACGTACGGAAATCGATCATTGCGTGGTGTCCGCTTCAGCGCTTCAA
>DASTTD010000470.1:0-3305 GCA_035760325.1 Gemmatimonadaceae bacterium | reverse complement strand
GCAGTGGGAGCGGCGAAGGGAAGCCAAACGCGCGGCGACGTATCGAGACAAGGCCGGGAATCGAAACAACTTTCAAACTGAATCAGTGCGACGAGAATCAATCGCCCGCCGTCAGCAGGCTGGCAGAAATCTGAAATTTCTTTCGCTAACGGCGATCATCGCGGTGCTCCTTGCCTCCAGAGTCGATGCGCAGACCACCGCGGTTGCGACGCGCGGGCTGTCGCTCGAGGAGGCTGTACGGACCGCGGAGTCACAGAGCGAAGCCGTGCGCATTGCGCGCGCGGGTGTCCAGCGCGCACAGGGGCAGCAATACCAGGCGAGAAGCCAGCGTCTCCCCCAGCTGAACGGATCGGCGAGCTATACTCGCACGCTGGCCTCGCAGTTCGACACCGGCATCAGCGCGCCTCCGCGCGATACGACCCTGCCTCCCCCTCCCCCTCCACCGTGCAACGATTACCTGCGTGACGCCTCGGCCACCATCGCGGAGCGACTGGCCGGACTTGAAGATGCTTCACGCTGTGCGCAGGGCCTGGATCCGTTCGCGGCGTTCAGCAGCCTGCCGTTCGGTCAGGAAAACCAGTACAACTTCGGCCTGTCGTTCTCGCAGAACCTTTTTACCGGCGGACGAGTCAACGCGCAGAACGCGGTAGCGAACGCGGGCCGGCGCGCGGCCGAGATCGATCTTGCCGCACAGCGCGCACAGATCCGTCTCGACGTTACCCAGGCCTACTTCGATGCGGCGCTTGCCGATCGCCTCGTCGCGCTCGCTGAGTCTTCGTCCGTGCAGACAGAGAACGTGCTGCGGCAGACCCAGCTGGCGCGCAACGTCGGCAACGTCTCGGAGTTCGACCTTCTCCGGGCCCAGGTCTCGAGCGCGAATCAGCGGCCGATCGTGATTCAGCGACGCAGCGATCGCGAAGTCGCGTACCTGCGGCTCAAGCAGCTCCTGAACCTCCCTCTCGATAATCCGGTGCTGCTGACCACTCCGGTCGACGATCAGGTCGCGGCGACGAGTGCGCTGGAAGTGACTTCGTTCGCGGGCGATACCTCGGCGGCACTGCGGGCAACCGTTCGCCAGGCGGCCGAAGCGATTGACGCGCAGCGCGGACTTCTGCGCATCGTGAAAGCACAGCGCCTCCCATCCCTCGCGCTGACGTCGCAGTACGGCAAGGTCGCGTTTCCAGTCAGCGGATTCCCGTCGACCGCCGACTTCCGCACCAACTGGACGGTTGGCATCGCATCGCAGATCCCGATTTTCACCGGCGGCCGCATCAAGGGCGAGCAGCTGGTCGCCGAAGCGAATCTTCGCGAAGCGCAGGCGCGATACGACCAGCTGCGTGAGTTCGCGGCGCTCGATTCGCGGGTCACGCTCAACTCCCTCGCGCAGGCACGGGCAGCGTGGCAGGCGAGTGTAGGCACCGCCGAGCAGGCGACGCGCGCCTACTCCATCGCGGAAGTCCGGTATCGGGAAGGAATCTCGACGCAGCTCGAGCTGAATGACGCTCGCATTCTGCTCGAGCAGGCGGTCGCCAACCGGGCTCTTGCCGCGCGCAACCTTCAGATCGCCCGGGTGAAGCTCGAGCTCCTTCCGGATCTGCCGCTCCAGGCGGGAGGAGCGAGTCAGCTCGCGGCGCAGAGTCAGCCCTCACCGGCGGAGCAGGCGCAGCAGACCAGTCAACAGCAGCAGGCGCAGCAGGCCCAGGCACAGCAACAGCAGTCCGGCATTCCACCGCAGTAGACCCGAAGAGATAGAGATGACAATGAAGCAGGGAAGTTTCAGATTCCGCGCGCTGTTGATCGGCCTGGCAGGATCGCTCGCTGTGACCGGCTGCAGGAAAGGCGACGAAGCCGCTGCCGCGGAGGCGGCGAAGAATGCCGTGCTCACGGTCGGGGCCGAAAATGTCGTGATCGCCACCAACGGATCGATCATGTCCGGGCCGCAGATCTCCGGCACGCTCGAGCCGGAGCGCGAAGCGGTAATGCGCGCCGAGATCGGGGGCAGAGTTCTGCAGACCTACGCCGAGCAGGGTCAGTCGGTGAGTGCCGGAACGGTGCTGGCTCGCATCGATGCAACGGGGATTCAGGATGCGTACAACTCCGCGCGCTCCGGAGTAACGGCGGCGCGGAACGCCTACGACGTCGCCTCCCGCGACCTCGCGCGGAACCAGAAGCTGCTGGCGGCGGGCGCGATCGCCGAACGCGACATCGATTTGTCGAGGCGGGCAGTGATTGCGGCGCAGGCTGTACTCGAGGATGCCAATTCCCGCCTGGCTGCCGCGCAGCGCCAGCTGCGCTCCACCCAGGTGACGGCTCCCTTCAGCGGCGTCGTCAGTGAGAGACCCGTTTCCGCGGGAGATGTCGTGCAGCCCGGGGCCCACATGTTCACCGTCGTCGAGCCATCGAGCATGCAGCTCGAGGCCTCGGTGCCGGCCGAGCAGCTGGCTTCGATTCGGGTAGGAGTGCCGGTGACGTTCACCGTCAGCGGATATCCTGGACGCACGTTCCTCGGCACCATCACCCGGATCAACCCGACCGCGGACCCCGCTACGCGCCAGGTTCGGATCTACGTCTCGATTCCGAATGCCGGCCGCACACTGGTGGGCGGACTCTTCGCCAACGGCCGTATGTCGAGCACGACGAAGATGGGGCTGATCGTTCCGAGCTCCGCGGTCGACGTGCGCGGGGCCGCGCCGATGGCGGTGCGCATCAAGAAGGGAAAGGTGGAGAAGGTCCAGGTACAGCTCGGCATCACCGACAAGACATCCGAGAGCGTCGAGGTGATCGCGGGAATTCAGGTGGGTGACACGCTGCTTCTCGGAGCGGCGCAGGGCATCACACCGGGAACCGCGGTGAAGGTCTCGGCCACGACGACGCGACCCGTGGCGACAAGCGGGGACTGACCGATGTTCATTTCCGATTTCGCGATCAAGCGTCCGATGATCACCGTCGTCACCATGGTGGCGCTGGTGGTTTTCGGCTTGTTCGCGCTCTGGCGTCTGCAAACGGACGAGTTCCCGGACATCCAGCAGCCGGTCGTGCTGACGTTCATCCCGTATCCGGGAGCATCGCCGGAGGGAGTGGAGCGCGAGATCCTCAAGCCGGTCGAGGACGCGATCAAGGGAATCTCGGGCGTCGATCAGATCTTCGGCACCGCCGGCGATGGCTACGCCCAGATAATCACGGTGTTCGTGTTCGAGAAGGATCCGCAGGTAGCGACGCAGGACATCCGCGATGCGATTTCGACGATCCGGGCCGATCTGCCGGTGGAGATGAAGGAGCCGGTTCTCCAGCGCTTCGATCCGGCC
>DASTTD010000469.1:0-3224 GCA_035760325.1 Gemmatimonadaceae bacterium | reverse complement strand
GGACAACATGAACTATGAGACGCCGCTCACTTCGCTGGTCTGGCTCACATCGTTCGTGTCGGTCGCGCTGACCTATCTCGTGTCCTACGCGCTCCTGCCCGACCTGGGCGACGGGTCGCTCTGGTGGAAGCTCTCGACCGTAATTACCTGCGGCACGCTCGCGGGCGCGATCATCCCCGAGCTGGTGAAGATATTCACGTCGACGGAATCGTCGCACGTGAAGGAGGTCGTCAGCTCCTCGCGTGAAGGCGGAGCCTCGCTCAACATTCTTTCCGGTCTCGTGGCCGGAAACTTCAGCGCCTACTGGCTCGGCATGGCGATCATGGCGCTGATGGCGATCGGGTACGGCGTGAGCACCATGGGCTTCGCGGGCCTGATGATGGCGCCCGCGGTTTTCGCGTTCGGGCTCGTGGCCTTCGGATTCCTCGGTATGGGGCCGGTAACGATCGCGGTGGATTCCTATGGACCCGTTACCGACAACGCGCAGTCGATATTCGAGCTGTCGCTGATCGAGCAGGTGCCTGGAATCGACAAGGAGCTCCAGACCTCGCATGGATTCAGCCCGCAGTTCACCCGGGCGAAGCACCTGCTCGAGGAGAATGACGGAGCGGGCAACACCTTCAAGGCGACGGCCAAGCCGGTTCTGATCGGGACCGCGGTCGTCGGAGCGACGACGATGATCTTCTCGATCATAGTCGGGCTGACTCACGGGCTTCAACCCGAATTCATAACGAAGCTGTCGATTCTGCATCCGCCGTTCCTGCTCGGACTCATCGCCGGCGGCGCGATGATCTACTGGTTCACCGGCGCCTCGACGCAGGCGGTCACCACGGGCGCGTACCGGGCGGTGGAGTTCATCAAGGCCAACATCAATCTCGAGAGCGTCGCCAAGGCGTCGGTTGCCGACAGCAAGAAAGTGGTGGAGATCTGCACGCTGTACGCGCAGAAGGGAATGTTCAACATCTTCCTGACGGTGTTCTTCGCGACGATGGCGTTCGCGTTCGTCGAGCCGTTCTTCTTCATCGGCTACCTCATCTCGATCGCGCTGTTCGGACTTTTTCAGGCAATCTTCATGGCGAACGCGGGCGGCGCCTGGGACAACGCCAAGAAGATCGTCGAGGTCGAGCTCAAGCAGAAGGGAACGCCGCTCCACGCGGCAACGGTCGTCGGCGACACCGTCGGCGACCCGTTCAAGGACACCTCCTCGGTCGCGCTCAATCCCATCATCAAGTTCACGACGCTGTTCGGGCTGCTGGCCGTCGAGCTCGCCGTTTCGCTGACTACGGAGCAGGGATCCGGCCTGACCAGGATTCTCGCCGCGGCCTTCTTCCTGGTTTCCGTCACGTTCGTGTGGCGCTCGTTCTACGCGATGCGGATCCAGACTCGGTAGCATCCGATGACGTCCCTCTTCTCGCGGAAGCCGATAAGCGAGCTCCTCGCGGAGGAGGGGCGCCCCAACTCCCTCAAGCGGGAGCTGGGGCCCGGCGATCTGATCATGCTGGCGATCGGCGCCGTGATCGGGGCCGGTATTTTTTCGTCGATCGGAACCGCGGCTGCCGGCGAGATTCTCCCCGACGGAGTGGTGGTGCGCTACGGAGCGGGACCGGCACTCGTAATCTCCTTCATCCTGCTCGGCGCGGTTTGCGGACTCGCGGCGCTCTGCTACGCCGAGCTGGCGTCGATGATACCTCAGGCGGGTAGCGCATACGCGTACTCCTATGCCACGCTCGGCGAGCTGATCGCGTGGATCATCGGCTGGGATCTCATCCTCGAGTACGCTGTGGGCAACGTCGCGGTTGCCGTCGCCTGGAGCGGCTACTTCAACTCACTGCTCACCGCGTTCGGAATCATGCTGCCCGACTGGAGCACTCACGGGTACAGGGCGGCGCTGCTCAGCTCCGATCCCGCGGTCCATGGCCTGCTCGAGACGGCGCCGCGTATCGCCGGAATCCCGGTATTGGTGAACATCCCGGCCTTTCTCATCGTGATGGCGATCACGTGGCTGCTGATGCGGGGCGTCCGCGAAAGCGCGCGCGCGAACAACATCATGGTCGTCATCAAGCTGCTTGTGCTCGGCTTGTTCGTGGTCGTCGGCGCGATGAACATCGACACCTCGAACTACGTTCCCTTCGCGCCCAACGGCTGGCGCGGCATCCACCAGGGAGCGGCCATTGTCTTCTTCGCCTACATCGGATTCGATGCGATATCGACCGCCGCGGAAGAGACGAAGAACCCGCAGCGCAACATGCCCATTGGCATCCTCGGTGGGTTGGCAATCTGCACGGTCATCTACGTCATCGTCGGAATAGTCGCCACGGGGATCGTGCCGTATGAACAGCTCAAGGGAGCGGATCCGCTTTCGCGTGCTCTGACGCTCGCCGGGCTCGGAACCGCGAGCTGGATCGTCGCGCTCGGCGCTGTCGTTTCGCTGACCGCGGTCCTGCTGGTATTTCAATACGGACAGCCGCGCATCTTCTACGCGATGAGCCGGGACGGTCTGCTGCCACGCTGGGCGTCGAAGGTCCACCACAAGTCCCGCGTCCCGTATATCACCACCCTGGTGACGGGAATCGCCGTTGCGCTCGGCGCGCTGGTCGCCGACGAGAACGAGATCTACGATCTCACCAACATCGGCACACTCTCGGCGTTCGCCATCGTCTGTATCGGGGTGCTGGTCCTGCGGATCAGGGAGCCCGACCGCCCGCGGCCGTTTCGCGTTCCGTTCGTCTGGCCGGTCACGCTGCTCGGGGCGGGCGCGTGCATCTACATCATGCTCGGCCTGCCGGTGCGGGCCTGGGAGCGGTTCGGCATCTGGCTGCTCATCGGCATCGCGCTTTACTTCGTGTACGGGTACCGGCACTCGACGCTGCGGCGAGGCCGGGGGCATCTATAACGGGGGGATCGCATGATTCCCGAGGTGGCAGGAATCGGGAATTCTGGCCTGAAGAGCGCGGAGTGTCGGATTTCGAGACGGTGAGCCCCGAGAAGAAGCCCTGAGGATGTGCCGAACGGAGACCCGCAACCGGTTACCCGCAGCCATTACCCGGAACAGGTAGTTCTTGGTTTGCAGTTTCCTGCAGTTCCAAGTTGTAGTTGCAGTTATACCCCAGGAATCCGACCCCGATGGCAACAGTCTATCAAACTCTGAGGCGCATTTCCCTCACGAAGTGGATCCTGATCGCGATGGTGATCGGGGTAGTCGTCGGCTGGCTATTCCCCGACAT
>DASTTD010000468.1:0-4209 GCA_035760325.1 Gemmatimonadaceae bacterium | reverse complement strand
ATGCTGTCGCGAAGGGCAAGGTGCATCGGGGCGCCGAGCATCCCGCGCGCGGTCGTCACGCCGGCGAGGGCATACAGTGCGAGCGTGCGGTGCGCGTGGACCGCCTGCGCGCCGCTGGGCACGTGAGCGTGAAACTCGGCGATGCCCGGAATGAGAAACCTGCCACTGCCGTCGATCACAATGGCGCCCGAAGGCGCCGCACGGGGGCCGCCCACGTGGGTGATCCGGCCATTCTCGATGATCACCGTCTGGTTGGCGAGCACCTCCTCACGATCCATCGGAATGACGGAAACACCGGTGATTGCAACGGCCGGTGAGGGCCGCGCCGCCTGAGCCGCCGCCTTGTCTTCGGTGAGCAGACCGCAGGCGACTGCCAGCGCGGCGCAGGAAACGAAATAGGGAGTGCGGAACAAGAGGACCTCCGGTGTCTGCTAATGTTGGGTGCGTGAACGATTCTGTGGCGCGGTTCGCGGGACGGCAAGCTCGCGCCGGACGAACACCTCGCGCGACTGGAGCTGTAAGGTGTAGTGTTAGCTCAACAATTCTTTCCAGGTATCCCTATGCAATTCGTGATCGTGGAGAGATTTCTCGATGGAGATCCGGTGCCGGTGTATCGGCGATTGCACGATCAGGGCAGACTTGCTCCCGAAGGACTGCGATATGTCGCGAGCTGGGTATCGGAGGACCTGACGCGCTGTTACCAGGTGATGGAATGCGAGGACCGCGCTCTTCTGGACGAGTGGATGGCGGCGTGGCGTGACATTGTCGACTTCGAAGTCATTCCCGCAATGACCTCCGATGAGGCCGCGGCCCAGGTCGCACCCCGGCTGTAACGCTGAAGAGGACCCGCCTGCATCATGTCTGAGCGCGAGCGAATGCTGCGTGGTGAGCCGTACAACGCTCGCGACGAAAGCCTGCTCGCGACGGCCCACCGGGCGCGCGCACTGATTGCGCAATTCGCGGCAGCTCCGTCGACCGATGCGGAGCAGCGCCGCGCCATTCTTACGCAGCTGCTGGGCGGCGTGGGCGAAGACGTCTGGATCGAGCCGCCGTTCTTCTGCGACTACGGCGAGAACGTGTACATCGGCGCTCACTCATTCGTGAACGTCAACTGCGTCTTTCTGGACTCCGCCGAGATCCGTATCGGTGCAAACGCGCTGATCGGCCCAGGAGTGCAGTTTCTCACCGCGTTTCATCCCCTTCCCGCGCGCGAGCGCGTCGTACCGGAGACCAGTCGATCTCCGGATCAGGCGCCCTACGTCACCCAGGCTCTGCCGATTCGAGTTGGAAGCCGGGTCTGGATTGGAGGCGGAGCTATCCTGATGCCCGGGGTCACGATCGGCGACAACGTCACGATTGGAGCAGGCAGTGTCGTTACGTCGGATATTCCCCCCGATTCCCTTGCCTTCGGGCAGCCGTGCCGTGTGCAGCGCTCGCTCGCATAATTCCCACTCGAGGCTTCCCATGCAGTCTCTGCTTTGGCCGTCGCTGATTTCCCTTCTGGCAGTTGCCACTCTTCCCGCCCAGACGAGAACCATCGCCGAGCGACTTGGCTATCCCGCGAGCTCGAAGCTGTTGATCATCCACGCGGACGACCTCGGCGTCTCTCATTCCGTCAACGCCGCCAGTCTCGAGGCGCTGGACAACGGCGCGATTTCCTCGGCCAGTGTGATGGTGCCGACTCCATGGATCGCCGAGGTAGCCGCATATGCGAGAACGCATCCGAACGCGGACCTCGGGCTGCATCTCACTATCACCAGTGAATGGGAGACGTACCGCTGGGGCAGCGTCGCGCCGGCGGACAAGGTGCCGAGCCTGCTCGATTCGGCCGGGACCTTTCCAAGCGAAGTCAGCCAGGTCGTAGCGAGGGCGAAACCCGCCGAGGTCGAGCGTGAGCTGCGGGCGCAGGTCGACCGGGCGCTCGCCCTGGGAATTCGCCCCACGCATCTCGACAGCCACATGGGGGCGCTTTTCGCGACACCAGAGCTGATCGCCACATACGTCAGGGTTGCCCGCGCGTATCGCCTTCCATTTCTCGCGCTGAGAGGCGACCGCCGCGCGAAACCTCAGCCGCCGCTGTCAGAAAGCGATGTCCTGCTCGATACGGTACTGATTGCCGGACCCGAGGTTCCCCGCGATCGATGGAAGGAGTTTTACCTGACGTCGATTGCCAACCTGAAACCCGGTCTCACCGAGCTGATTGTCCATCTCGGCCGGGACGACAGCGAGCTGCAAGCCGTTACGGTCAACCACGAGCCATACGGCTCGGCGTGGCGCCAGCGCGATTATGACGTGCTGACGAGCGCGGAATTCAGGAAGGCTCTGAAGGACAACGACATCATCGTCGTCACCTGGAAAGATCTTCAGAAGCTTCGCTAACCGGAGGGTCGAGGAGCGCAATGACTCAGGACGAAGACGTAAACGCCTTATCCGCCGATCAGCTGCGCGACGAAGTGAGGAAACTCCGGCAGGGCATTCGGCTTCACCGCGACAGTACAGGTCAGGAGCTTTGCTGGCATCATCCGGCGCTCTGGGGCCTGTTGCCGGATAAACAGGATCCCATGCCGACAGTCCCGGAGTGGCCGCAATTTCTCCGCGGGTGCGTGCGCTATCGCGAGTCCCTCGACAGACAGCTACCGAATGCGCCGCGCACGGCCCAGGAGGGTATCCCACCGCGCCCAGCACTCCTCTCGCTCACTCCGCTTTTTCCGGCGGGGCCCGACCTTGCCGATGCGTTGCGGTTTTACCGGGATGAGCTGGGATTTACAGTCGAATGGGAAGCCACCGGAATGGCGGGTGTCCGCCGCGGGCACGTGGAGCTGAATCTGGTCGTGAACACAAACCGCGACTGGGCAGACAACACGAGCGCGAGCATTGGCGTGCGCGACCTCGATGCTCTTTATACAGAGTACAAGCGGACCACGGCGCGAGTTGGGCCGCTGGAGATGAAGAGCTGGGGCCGACGGGAGTTCCATATGATCCTGCCATCCGGCGTTTGCCTGCAGTTCTACGAGATTGACGTGGGTGAGATCTGAAGATGCGTGAGGTATTCGTGAATCGGTCGCTCCTGACCGTGGCGATAGCGGCCGGCTTTGTCGCCGCTGAACCAACCGTAGGTACCGGGCTGACCGCTCAGGAGCGCCCACGCGCGCGCGACATCGGCGTCGCACCAGGCGTCTTTGCTCCCGGCCCGCTCAACGCCATCACCGATGTCGCCGGAGTTCTCGTCGGACAGGTGACGATCATCGACGGCGATTCGGTGCGAACCGGCATCACCGCGATCCGTCCGCATCCCGGCAATCTTTTTCTGCAGCGCGTTCCCGCCGCGATCGTCGTCGGCAACGGCTTTGGAAAGCTGCTGGGATCCACACAGGTCGACGAGCTCGGTGAGCTCGAGTCGCCGATCCTTCTGACCTGCACCCTCTGCGTCTGGAAGGCGGCGGACGCGGTGGTCGAATGGATGCTCGGACAGGACGGAATGCAGAATGTCCGCTCGATCAACCCCGTCGTCGGCGAGACCAACGACGGTCACGAGCTCAACATCGCGATCCGCTCGCGACCGGTTACCGCGGCACAGGTGAGGCAGAGCCTGATGTCGGCGCGCGGCGGCGCAGTTGAAGAGGGCAGCGTCGGCGCCGGAACTGGTACCCGCGCGTTCGAGTGGAAGGGCGGAATCGGAACTTCGTCGCGACGTGTTCCGGCAGGATTGGGCGGGTGGACGGTCGGGGTGCTGGTGCAGAGCAATTTCGGCGGTGTTCTCCAGGTCATGGGAGCGCCCGTCGGAGCCGAGCTCGGGAAGCACAAGTTCTCGAGCGCGCTGCGCGAGACCGATGGCTCGATCATGATGGTGGTCGCGACCGATGCACCACTTTCTGATCGTAACCTCCGACGGCTCGCATCGCGGGCGCTGATGGGACTGGCTCGCACCGGCTCGGTCGCGGGCAACGGCTCCGGCGATTACGTGATCAGCTTTTCGACTGCGCCGGGCGTGCGCCGTCAGCGCAATGCGGCGCGACTGACGACGACCGAGATCGGAAACACAGAGGAGCTCTCGGGGCTCTACGAAGCCGTCATCGAAGCGACCGAGGAAGCCATCTATAACTCGATGTTCAAGGCGACGACCGTGCGCGGCAGGGGAGGCACCGTGGAGGCTATCCCGATCGACCGCGTGCGCGAGATCCTCGCGCGCTACGGAATTCCGACACGCAA
>DASTTD010000467.1:0-2828 GCA_035760325.1 Gemmatimonadaceae bacterium | reverse complement strand
GAAGAGGAGCTCCGCGCCGCAACGAGGGATGTACTCGAGGAGCTGCTCCCCGAGGCGTTTGCAACCGTTCGCGAGGCGTCGCGGCGCCTGCTCGGCACCAAGGTTCAGGTGACCGGTCAGGAGATGGAGTGGAACATGGTCCACTACGACGTGCAGCTGATGGGCGGAGTGCAGCTGCACAGCGGCCGCATCGCCGAGATGGCCACCGGTGAGGGCAAGACGCTCGTCGCCACGCTGCCCTTGTATCTCAACGCGCTTGCCGGGAAAGGCGCGCACCTAATCACCGTCAACTCCTACCTTGCCCGCCGCGACTCGGAGTGGATGGGTCACGTCTACAAGTACCTCGGCCTGACCGTCGGTTGCATCGACAACACCGATCCCGGAACACAGGAGCGCCGGGCCGCCTACGAGTGTGACATCACCTACGGCACGAACAATGAGTTCGGATTTGACTACCTGCGCGACAACATGGTACAGGCGCTCGACCAGCGAGTGCAGCGTAACCACGTCTACGCGATAGTCGACGAAGTCGACTCCGTGCTGATCGACGAGGCACGCACACCGCTGATCATCTCCGGCCCGGTCGGCAACGAGACCGACGCGGAATACGGTCTCCACAACGCCGCGGTCGCGCGACTCGTGAGACGGCAATCCGATCTCGTAAACGGTCTGGTCGCAGCCGCGGAGAAAGCATTCGAGGCCGATGACGACGACACCGCCGCACTCAACCTGTACAAGGCGCGCCTCGGCGGACCGAAGAACAAGCGGCTGCTGAAGGTCCTGCAGGAGACCGGAGCCAAGCAGCTGGCCCAGAAGATGGAGCTGCAGCACATCGCGGACCGGCGGCTGCCGGCGAGCAAGCAGCAGTTCAGGGACATCGAGAACGACCTGCTCTACGTGCTGGACGAGAAGGGACACACCGTCCACCTGACCGACGCGGGCGTGGACTTCATGTCCCCCGACGCCCCCGACGAGTTCGTGCTGCCGGATCTGTCGCACGACGTCCACGCCATCGATCATGACCCCGATCTCACTCCGGCCGAGAAGCTGGAGAAGCGGAACGAGCTCAATCGGGATTACGCCGCGAAGAGCGAGCGGCTGAACATCGTGCACCAGCTGCTGCGCGCGCATGCTCTGTTCGAGAAGGACGTGAATTACGTCGTGCAGGAAGGCCAGGTCCTGATCGTCGACGAGTTCACCGGGCGCACAATGCACGGACGCCGCTGGTCGGAGGGACTGCACCAGGCGGTCGAAGCGAAGGAAGGCGTGCAGGTGAAGGGCGAGACCCAGACCCTCGCCACCATCACCATTCAGAATTACTTCCGCCTCTACGAGAAGCTGGCGGGAATGACCGGAACCGCCGAGACGGAAGAGACTGAGTTCCACCAGATCTACAAACTGGGCGTATCGGTGATTCCGACCAACCGTCCGGTGATCCGCGATGACCGGCAGGACCTGGTGTTCAAGACCCGGCGCGAGAAGTACAACGCGATTCTCGAGGAAACCCAGCGCCTGCACGAGCTCGGCTACCCCGTGCTGGTGGGAACCGTCAGCGTGGACGTCTCCGAAACGCTGGCTCGCATGTTCAAGCGGGCGGGAATTCCGCACAACGTGCTCAACGCGAAATACCACCAGCGCGAAGCGGAGATCGTCGCGGGCGCGGGTCAGCCGGGAGCCGTGACGATCGCGACCAACATGGCCGGCCGCGGAACCGACATCAAGCTCGGTCCCGGCGTCACCGTAGCGAAACCGTCTCAGCGGAAGGATGCCGACAATCAGGTCGTCGAGGTCGAGGAGCTTGGCGGCCTTCATATAATCGGCTCGGAGCGTCACGAGTCACGTCGTATCGATCGCCAGCTGCGCGGTCGCGCCGGCCGCCAGGGAGATCCGGGCGCGTCGCAATTCTTTCTCTCGCTCGAAGACGACCTCATGCGTCTCTTCGGATCCGACCGCATCGCCAAGCTGATGGATCGCATGGGGGCGGAGGAGGGCGAGATGCTGACGCACTCCCTCATCACGCGCTCGATCGAGCAGGCGCAGAAGCGCGTCGAGCTCCAGAACTTCCAGTCGCGCAAGCGCCTGCTCGAGTACGACGACGTCATGAATCAGCAGCGCGAGGTCATCTACTCCCTGCGGTCGTTCGCGCTCGAGGGTGGAGAGGAGCTGATCGCGGAAGCCCAGAAGATGGTGGAGAAGGGTATCGCCAAGCGGGTGGAGAGCACGCTGGCGACCTTCGATACCCCGGAAGAATGGGACTTCGCCCTGCTGAGGCAGGATCTCCTCATGCACTACATGCTGACGGTGCCGGGCTTCGAGGACGGCAATCTTCCCGTCAGCGAGCAGGAAGCGCAGGAGCGGGGAGTCGAAGCGGGACGAAAGGCGTTCACCGACAAGCTGCAGAGCCTCGGAGAGTTCTCCGGACAGCTGCTCGCTCTCGTCATGCTCCACGTGCTCGACGAGAAGTGGAAGGATCACCTCTATGACCTCGACCAGCTGCGGAACGCGATCGGTTACCGGTCATGGGGTCAGAAGGATCCGTTGATCGAGTACAAGCACGAGGCGTACAACATGTTCGTGGATCTGATGGACGACATCCACAACACGTTCACCGAGCGATTCCTCAAGGCGCAGATCACCTTCGAGCAGCCGCGCCCGCTCCCGCCGATGTTCCTGAGCGCCGACGACGAGGACAATGCCGACGTCAGTCGGGCCCCGCGCCCTTCGAAGCGCTTCAACGCCCTGGGCGTGCTGGAGGATATTGCTGGGGCCAACGGCGAGGGCACGGACGAGGTCCTCGACATCGGTCCAGGCGAAAGTCCGTCTCCGGG
>DASTTD010000466.1:0-4321 GCA_035760325.1 Gemmatimonadaceae bacterium | reverse complement strand
ACGTAGCGCTCGAATACCCAAGCAAGCCTCGCCGCCGCCCAAGCGCGCCTAAACGGTATGGGGCGCCCAAATGCCCCGGACGGACGGATAAGCATCGCTGTTTCGCCATGCTGCTCGCGAGAGGTGAAGAACGGCGAGAGGATCGCGGGATGGCGGAAAGACAGCCCCAGGTTCTGCTGATCGATGACTCGGCCCAGGACGCCGAGCTCATCGCTCGTGAATTGCGAAAGAGCTTCGGAGGCGCTCAGATCGAACGTGTCGACACCCCAAGCGCTCTGAAAGCCGCACTGCAGCTGGCGCGCTGGGATGTGGTCCTCTCGGACAACCGGATGCCCGCATTCAGCGGCATGGAGGCGCTGCACCTGGTGAAGGCGACCGCGCCCGATCTGCCCTTCATCCTCGTCACGGGCACCATGGGCGAAGAAGCCGCAGTCGAGGCGCTCAAAGCCGGCGTCGACGACTACGTTCTGAAGAGCAATCTGCCGCATCTGAAAGAGGTATTCGAAAGACAGCTTCGCGAAGCCGATCAGCGACGCGAGCGACGGCACTCGCTGGATGCCCTGCAGGAGAGCGAGCAGCGCTTCCGCCAGCTCGCCGAGAACATCGATGCGCTCTTCTACCTGACCGACCTGGAGAACCGTCGGCTGTTCTACGCCAGCCCCGCGTACGAGAAGATCTGGGGCCGCAGCCTCGAGAGTCTTTACGCGGACCCCCGCTCTTGGTACGCGGCGGTGCATCCGGACGACCGCGCCCAAACGGTACGGCAGGTGGAACGTGCCGCGGCAGGGCCAACGGAAACCGGCTACCGCATCATCCGGGCCGACGGCGCGGTTCGATGGCTTCGCAGCCGGCGCTTTCCGGTACGGGATTCGTCCGGGAATCCCTATCGAATCGCGGGAATCATCGAAGACATCACGGAACGAAGAGAGGCGGAGGAAAGGATTGCCCGTCTCAATCGCATGCGCGAAGTGATGAGCGGCATCGACGCGCTCATCGTCCGTGTGCGAGATCGCGAGGAGCTCTACCGTGAGGCCTGTCGCATCGCCGTGGAGGTCGGTCAGATGCGCATGGCATGGATCGGAATGCATGACCGCAAGGCGAACTCGGTGGTGCCGGTCGCCTGGCACGGAGGCGAGGAGAGCTTCCTTCGTTTGATCACGATGGCGATACAGGCCCCGATGCCCGAAGGCAAGGGCCTGGGCAGGCGCGCCATTCGCGAAGGAAGGGCCGTCGTCATCAATGACATGGAGCACGACACGACATCCCTGTTGCGGGCGGAAGCGTTGAAGCGTGGCTATCGCTCGGCCGCGGCGCTTCCGCTCGCGGTCGGCGCGGAGGTCTACGGGGTGCTTGGGCTCTTCGCCGCCGAGCCTGGCTTCTTCGACGAGGACGAAATGCGGCTGTTGACCGAGCTCGCGGGCGACGTATCGTTCGCGCTCGATCACATCGAGAAGTCGGAGCGCCTCAACTACCTCGCGCTGTACGACTCGCTCACCGGCCTCGCTAACCGGACACTGTTCCATGAGCGCCTCGCCGAGCATGTGCGGGTCGCTGAGCGCACCGGGGACCGGTTCGCCGTCTGCGTCTTCGATGTAGAGCGGATCAAGACCATCAACGACACGCTTGGCAGGCAGGCGGGTGATGCGCTGCTCGCGCAGATCGCGGAGCGCATGAGACAAGCGGCCGCGGATGAGGGCGCTGTGGCTCGAGTGAGCGGGGATGGTTTTGCGTTTCTCGTCTCTGGCGTGAAGACCGATGACGACGCGGCGCGTCAGCTCGAAGGCAGGCTGCGCGCCTGCTTTGGTTCCTCCTTCATGATCGGAGAACAAGCGCTGGCCGTTTCGGCGCGGGCCGGCGTTGCGCTGTTTCCGAATGACGGCAGGAAGGAGGACGTCCTCTTTGCAAACGCCGAGGCGGCCTGCATACGCGCCAAGGAAACCGGCGAGCGGTATCTGTTCTATACCCGGCAGATGACCGAAACGGTCGCCGAGAATCTCAGGCTCGAGAACAAGCTGCGCAGGGCCCTGGAGCACGACGAATTCGTTCTGCATTACCAGCCCAAGGTGAACGCGCAAACGAGGCGCATCGAGGGCGCGGAGGCGCTGATCCGGTGGCAGAGCCCCGAGCTGGGCCTGGTGCCGCCGATGCAGTTCATCCCGTTGATGGAGGAAACCGGGCTGATCCTGGAGGCCGGTGCCTGGGCCTTGAGGCAAGCGGTGGCTGACCATCATGCCTGGGTCAGGAGCGGGCTGCCCGCAATCCGTATTGCGGTCAACGTGTCCGCGCTCCAGTTGCGGCAGCGGGACTTCGTGGAGCAGGTGCAGAGCGCACTCGCCGACGAAGGCAGACCACCGGCGATCGACCTGGAACTCACCGAGAGCCTTCTCATGAAGGATATCGATCGCAACGTCGAGACGTTGGCGGCGCTTCGCGCGTTGGGCATGCGAGTAGCAATCGATGACTTTGGCACCGGTCACTCCTCGCTCTCATACCTAGCGAGGCTTCCGGTGGACACGCTCAAGATCGACCGCTCGTTCATCATCACGATGCTAAAGGACTCGGCCTCGATGACGCTCGTGAGGACCATCATCGCGCTCGCCCACTCGCTCAAGCTCGACGTGGTGGCCGAGGGCGTCGATTCGGAAGAGCAGGCTCAGGTGCTGTGCCAGCTCGAGTGCGACCAAATGCAGGGCTACCTGGTGAGTAGGCCGCTGCCGCGGAACGAGTTCGGTGCCCTTCTTGCTTCTTACCCAGATGCGACTAGTTGACCGGCCGGATTAAAGCAACCCGTAGCGCCCTCACGACCTCGTCCGTGCGGCCGAAATCCAGGAGCTCGAGCAAGATCATGTCGAGCCTGAGGACGAGCTCGGGCGTCATCTGATCTAGGAGTGCAGCATCGAACTTATCGCCCTCTCCAAGCCCGAGGAACGCAGCGAGGATGCGGCGCACTTGCTCTGACTGCTCCCCGTCGTGCCTCCGGTGGATCGCGAGTTAGCCAGCGTTGAACATAGCCGGGTCTTACACGTCGATCACGCGGTCGCAAGCGCCTTGCTGGCGGGCGGCAAGACCTGCGGTGCGCTCACTTCGCAACGCGCCGCGATGCATGTAAGGTCGGTTATGTCTTGCGCCCTGGTTTGCGGGCGGCGCGTGGCGTCAGGCTGAAGGACCAGCAGGAGCTCGAGAACCTTGCCGACGGAGCGTTTGTTCGGCTCGGTGACCAACTACGCCGTCCCGCTTTGTCCCAGTTCTTCCCGCATCTTCCCCCTTGCTCCCTCATCCTCCCCCGCAATTCCTGGGCGCCACGGCTCGAGCGGGCAGGAAGTGTACGGCGTGGGCGTTGGGCAATCTCCGAGTCCTCACGGATGAACGCGGATGATCGTCTTCCCCGGGCGTCGCTCGGTCGGGTTGAAGGCGGCGACGGCATCGTCGAGGGTCGAGACGGTGCCGATGTTCGTCCGCAGTCGTCCGTCCCGCACCCGCTGGACGATCTCGCTCAGTTGGGCACGATCGGACTCGACAACGAAGTCGACCGCCAGGCCGTCGGCGGGCCGCGCCTCGCTCGGCCCGACGATAGACACCAGCGTTCCTCCGGCCCGAACCAGGCGCGCGGACCGCTTCCCGATGTCGCCGCCGATGAGGTCGAACACCAGATCGACGCCGCCGACGTCTTCCAGGGCGTCGTTCTCGAGGTCGACGAACTCCTGCGCGCCGAAGTCGAGCGCCTTCTGACGGTCGGCGGCGCGTCCGGTGCCGATGACGTAGGCGCCCGCCAATCGTGCGAGTTGCGTCACCATCGACCCGACTGCGCCGGCCGCGCCGTGCGCGATGACGCTCTGCCCTGCCCGAAGGCGGCCGTGCTCGAACAGTCCCTGCCACGCGGTTAGGCCCGAGATCGGCAGGCTCGCGCCCACCGTGAAGTCGACGTCGCCCGGCAGCGGCGCGAGGTTGCGTGCCTCGATCGCCACATACTCGGCCAGGGTACCGGCGCGATACCAGTCCGCGAGGCCGAACACTCGCTGTCCGACCGACAGCCCCGTCGTGCCATAGCCGAGAGTCGTGACCACTCCGGCCAGCTCGTGCCCAGGGATCGAGGGTGTTCGGTCACGGCCGAGGCGATCGGTCCAGGTCGAGGGCCACGCCAACTCAGTGCCGACGAATCCCGACGCATGAACCTGAACGACGACGTCGTTTATCGCTGGCTGCGGCTCGGCCCGCTCCACCAGCGTCATCCCGGCCGTTCCCTCAGCCTGGTCCGTCACCACGATCGCCTTCATCGTGCGCCTCCCTGCCTATTGTTGTCATCGGAGGGACCCTCCCTCTA
>DASTTD010000465.1:0-4346 GCA_035760325.1 Gemmatimonadaceae bacterium | reverse complement strand
CGCGACGGGCGGATCGCCGAGGTGGGTCCTGCCTCACGAGTGAAGGCGCCGGCGGGTGCGCGGACAATGTCGCTCACCGGGCACACCGTGATTCCCGGCCTTATCGGGATGCACAACCACCTCTTCTACACCGCCGCGGGCGGCCGCGCGGTGCAGATGAGCTACACCGGCCCGCGGCTGTATCTGGGTTCCGGCGTCACGACGATTCGCACCACCGGAGGTCGGTCGCCGTATGCCGAGATCAACACCAAGGCCGCGGTCGATGCGGGGCGCGTTCCGGGTCCGCGCATTCACCTCACTGCGCCGTACATCACCGCCGGCGCCGGCGGCACGGCGGGGAGCATGGCGTCGATCACGTCGCCCGAGGCTGCGCGTCGGTTCGTGGCGTATTGGGCAGCGGAAGGGATGACGTGGATCAAGGCGTACACCGACATCAGCCGCGCCGACCTCGGTGCCGCGATCGATGAGGCGCACAAGCGCGGGATGAAGGCGACCGGTCACCTGTGCTCGGTAAGCTTTCGCGAGGCAGTGGAGCTCGGCATCGACAATCTCGAGCATGGCATGCTGACGGCGTCCGACTTCGCCGGTGCGAAAACCGCCGATACCTGTCCGACGAATCTCGTGGCCGGCATCGCGCAGTCGAATCCCACGGGGCCAGAGGCGCAGCAAGTGATCAAGACGATGGTCGACGGCAACGTGTCGATGACGTCGACGCTCGCGGTGTACGAGCCGTTCGTGCCTGGCCGCCTGTCGAGCGATGAGCGCACCTGGTCGATGATGACGCCGCCGCTGCGCGACGCGTATGTCGCGCTGAAGAAGCGAATCGACTCTGCGGCAACGAGTCCCTTCACGAACGAAGTGTTCAAGAAGGCGCTCGCCTTCGAGCGGGAGTTCGTGAAGGCGGGTGGCCTGCTCGCCGCCGGCGTCGATCCCACGGGAGCGGGTGGCGCGCTCGCCGGCTTCGGCGATCAGCGCAACTACGAGCTGCTCGTCGAGGCGGGATTCACTCCGCCTCAGGTAGTGCAGATCATGACGCTCAACGGCGCGAAGATCCTCGGCGTGCAGGACCGGCTGGGCGCTGTAGAAGCGGGGAAGCTGGCCGACCTCGTGGTCCTCCGTGGCGATCTCGCCGCGAATCCGACCGTGATTCGCGAAGTCACGACGGTATTCAAGGACGGCGTGGGGTACGACTCGCCGAAGCTGCTGGCCGCGGTGAAGGGGAGGGTGGGGATCGATTGAAGCGATTGCGGATTGTGGATTGCTTGTAAGACCCCGATATCCGGGAGGCACCGGTTCCCCAGCCGGGCGGAGGAGGCTGCCCTCGGCGCAACCTTCGAGCTCGAACGATCTAAGCACGCCGGGCTGGGATCCGGTCTTCGGGCACTGGCGGGTGAACGCGAGGCGCGCGGTCGAGGTCACGCCATAGAGTCCAACGGCATATCCACGGAGGCACAGAGGGCGCAGAGGACGGCTAACTGCGCAACAGCCGCGCCGGTCTCGTTCGCTATGTGGCTCTGTAGCTGACCGTCTCTAGTTCTCGTCGCTGTTGTCGCCGAAGCTGTATGTCCCGTCCCAGGCCCAATTGGGCCCGCCGAGGTACGAGACAACGACACGGGCACGAAAATGGGTGAACGTCCCAGTCCCACCTGAGAACGTGCACAGTCCGACACCGGTCGCAAACTCGAGTGAGCAATGGCCGAACGCGGCGTTGTTGCCGGGGCCCGGCGGATCGAGGACGACGTCACTGTCCAGCGACGTAGCACCGGCCGCCTCCGCGTAGACGACTCTCGAGCCGACCTCGATCTGTTTGAGGTTCGAAGACGTGATCGTGCAGAAGGAGCCGGCGAGGCCCGTGTATTCCGAGCACTCCTTCGTCACCTGGAGAGCTCCGCTTCGCGGCGAGGACGCCAATAGCGACGGAGGCGCATTGCTGTTCCGGCTCTTCGTCTCGGTTGCCGTGATAGCGGTGGAGGGAGATGGTCCCGTCGGTGAAAATGCGCGTTGGCCGTCACACGCGGCTCCTACCACGCATAGGCAGAGAGTCATCAAGTACATCGGGATTCGGAACATCGTGGGCCTCCAGTCAACTTGAGGTTCGCCACCGGGACCGCATTCGCGCTTGACCCGGCGAACACCGGGCCATAGATAGGCCGTTCCCCTCATCGGAACCTCACCCAAAAGTCACAGGGCTCTCTGAGATAAAAATGTTGGTACTGGAGGTTCTGGGGTCTCTTTCCCTGCGAGGCGAAGCACGTCCCCCGCGAGCCGTGCAACAAAAGCGGCGGTTGGGTCTGCTCGCACTACTCGCCTTGGGCGGCAGGCAAGGCCTGTCGCGCGACCGTCTCCAGGCCTTCCTCTGGCCGGAAAGCTCTGCCGCTCGCGCGCGTCACGCGCTCGATCAAACGGTCTACGCGATCCGACACGCACTCGGCAACGATTCTATACTCTCGACAGGACAAGAGCTTCGACTAAATCCCGAATTCGTCCAGGCCGACGTATGGGAGTTCGAGGAAGCTATTCGCGCGGCTCAATGGGCTGCGGCGGTTGGCCGCTACAAGGGGCCGCTCCTGGACGGATTCTATTTTGCTGACAGCCACGGGCTTGAGTCGTGGATAGAAACCGAGCGAGCGCGCCTGCAACTGGAGTATCAAACCGCTCTTCAATTCCTTGCCAACCTTGCGGAGCACGCAGGCGACCATTCGCAGGCCGTAACTTGGTGGCGCAGGCTTGCCAACTCAGACCCCCTTGCCGCTGGCCCGACGAAGAAGCTGATTCTCGCGCTCGCGGCCGCAGGAGACCGCGCGGCCGCCGTGAAACAGGCGCGCCATTACCACGAGCTGGTACGACGCGAGCTTGAGATCGAGCCGGATTTCGAAATCGAACGTCTCGCCCGCAATTTCAGTCATCCACCCACCACCGACGCCGTCGGCACCGGAACGCAGTCCGTACCATCAGCCATAGCGTCATCTCCGCCTTCTGACACACCAACATCGGTGCTGCAAGGCGGTCTCAGAGAAACAGGTCTCGGCGACCCCTCGTCCCGAACCCCGCGGCTAACGAAGCGTTCGCGAATGGCCGCGGTTGCATTCGTCTCGGCTCTGGCTGGCTTGCTGATTGGTGCGGTTATGGTGGAGAATAGGCAAAGGCGGGATCCGCGCCCCGGCCCTGCCGAAAACGCTTCTCACCGCGGATCGAGGATCTCGTTGCCCGAGGCGCGAGCCTCGTACCTTCGCGGACTCAAAGCGTGGAGTGATCGATCAAAGGAAGGCCTCGATACCGCGGTCGTGTACTTTCGTCGGGCAACCGAACTCGATCCAGAATACGCTGAGGCCTACGCTGGACTCGCTAACGCCTACGTCCTGCTCGGCTATTTCGGGTATCGGCCGGGCGTAGCGATGTTTCCCAAAGCCAAGGCAGCTGCGCTCCGCAGCATGCAGGTTGACAGCACTCTTGCGTCGGCGCACGCCGCTCTGGCGTACGAACTCATTTGGGAGCGGGACTTCACGGGCGCGGAGTCAGAATTCCGGAAGGCAATAGCATTCGATCCGACGTATGCGACCGCACATCAGTGGTATGCTATCCTGCTCATGATTCTGGGCCGCGTGTCTGAGTCGATCGAAAAGATTACGCGTGCGGCGGATCTGGACCCTCTCTCACTCCAGATCCAGAACAACTACGGGGCGTTCCTCAACAATGCGGGAGAATATCTGGCTGCGTTGCGTCAATTTCAGAAGGTAGTTGGCGAAGAACCGGATTCCGCATGGGTCAGCCGAAATCCGTGGGTTTTCGCCAATATGTCGCGTGTTTATGCGAATAACGGCCAGTACGCCCGCGGCATCCGAACTGTCGAGCGAGCCCTCCAAATCGTTCCCCGACATCCACGCGCGTTGTATGACTTGGCAGTGATCTACAATCAAATGGGGCGGCGCGACCTAGCTCGCCAGGCGTTCGCACATGCGGACACATCGAATGAGAACTACGCGCCCTACCGGGGCATGTTGTACGCTGCGGAAGGGAAAGCGGACTCAGCTTTTCTCTGGTTCGACCGCGTCGAGAGATGGGGAATTCAATCCATGGTGAGCCTGCGAGCGGATCCGAATCTCCATCCGGTGCGAACCGATCCGCGCTATCGCGACCTATTGACGGGACTGGGCATTCTGACGCCGGGACCGGGGCCAAGCCCACCAGCGGCACGATGACGCCGATCCAGTCGTCACCGGACGGAAAGGGCTGATCCCAACGTCGCGTTCAACACGAAGGAGCCGCCTATCATCAGCGGCTCCTTCACCCATTTGCCCAATATTTTGCCCCAAGCGGGCAGGTTGCGTCGGTATCCTGAGACGCCG
>DASTTD010000464.1:0-2514 GCA_035760325.1 Gemmatimonadaceae bacterium | reverse complement strand
CTCGGGCGCTACGAGCGCGGCGCGGATCTTCCGGACCCGGGCGAGGTCAATCTGGACGAGGTCGCAAACTTCATCTTTGAACATATGAGCAAGTATTCATATATTAGTCGATGGCGGGCGCATGTCAAGAGGGGGCTTGGGGTGCGGGCCTGAGGCGCGTCAGCGTCGCTCGATCGGCAACGTGGGCGCTTCGGCCAGGAATCGACGGTACACAGCGCGAGCTTCATCGAATTGCGCGTAGACGTGGGCCTTCTCGCGCTGCGATCGCCAGCCTGGCCATGCCTCGGCCTGTTTCTGCAGATTGTCAATCCACTTCAGCGCGTACTCCGCGCTTGCCCGGTGCCGTACGGGCTGATCACCGACGGTGACCCACACGGGATTGGTGAAGGCCTGTGCGAAAAACGTATCCAGCGGGAAGCGCTCCGACTCCGCGCCTTCGACCCGAAGATGGTACCAGCCGCTACGGGACACCCTGAGCGTCCTGGTGTAATCGGCGCTCATGCGGTCGGCCGCGAGCGTGATCTTCTCGACCACCTCGCCGTTGAAGACCAGCGACGCTGCGGTGACGGGCGTGATGGACCTGACGCGAGCGTTCACCTCGACCTCGCCACCGCCGGCCGGCAGGCGGACCTCCTCGCCGGCGATGCGTTGGTTGATGGTGAGCTCCACCAGCGGCCCGGTGCTGACGAAGGCGTGGCCCTTTCGCAGTTGCTCGAAGAAGCCATCGAGATCGAGCCCGCGTTCGCCCGTGTGCACGTAGGTCCGCGCCGATCCGACCAGCTTGGACTGGTGCATGCTGCTGATCGAGTCCTCGCCGCCCACAGCCGTGACGCGCAGCCCGTTGTTCCAGACGGCGTAGAGGGGATAAAAGCCGCTCCGGCCGGCGTTCGACCATTCGAGCGCATCGGTCGCGCCGAGCGCGGCGTCAACGATGAAGCCCTTCGCGCCGCCCAGCCCCTGCGCCAGCGGGTCGTTGTTGCCGCCAAACGCGTGCACGTAGCCGACCGTGGCGCCCTGCGCCTTGGCTTTCCGCAGCATGTCGGTGTTGCTCGGGTAGAGGCTCTCCACCGCGGTCCCTTCGTAGCCGGTCAGAAAGGGACTGATCAGATGACGCTGCAGCTGGAACATGAACACATGACCGTAGAACGGTGGCCGGTATTCCTGGCCAATGTGCAGCACGCGATCGGCCGTCGAGGCGGGATGCGGGCCGCCCCCGGGCACGAAGTGCTGGTGATCGAGGATGCGGTTGTCCTTGTTGGCCACCTGGTTCAGCACGAAGTCCTGATCCTCCGCGGCCGACATCATCATCAGGTTCTCGGGGGTGTTGTGGAGGTTCCCCGCGTAGTTCATGTGCACGTGGGTGGACCCGTCGTACCATCCCTTCGCGGCCATATCGGTCAGGCGCGTGAGGCGCACGCTGATGGTCGTGACTTCGCCCGCGGTGATCGTGGCGGCGGCCTTCCCCGGATGGAACTCGAAGCCCTTGACGACATCCATGGTGACCGGACCCGGCGGAAGTTCGATCTGGAACGCCCCCGGCGTATGGAATATTCGGTCGCCGACGCCCGAGACGCGGGCGAAGGCGTCGTTGGGAGCGTAGAACTTCCCGTCCGCGGCCCTCAGGTGAATGCGGGCGGCGGTTCCCCGGCCGTGCTCGTCGAGGACCTGCACCGACAAGACCCCGACGGGCTGCTTCCACCGGCGCCGCGTGATCGTGACGTGCCGGATGTCTCCCCCATACGTCTCCAGCAGCGCGAGCTGCGGCAAGCCGCCCTCCGTCCCGTTGGTGATGAAGGCGATCCATTCGCCGTCGGGAGACCACCGCGGGTGAAAGGCGTCGTGCTCGAAGAACGTCAGCTTGTACGGTTCGCCGCCTGGCGCCGTGGGCTGGACGTACAGGTTGTTGAACTGGTCGGCCGACCCCCTGGTGCCGGAATAGACGAAGCGGCGGCCGTCAAGCGAGACGTCGGGACGCGTCCGATACAGCGTCTGCTCAGCGAGCAGCGTCTGGGCCTTGTCGATGCCACGTGCCTCGGCGGGGACGCGCAGGACATTGCCGGAACCAAGCGGAACGCCCCGGTTCGAGACGATCAGCAGCTCGCGGCTGTCGGGCATCCACGCCGGCGTGATGTTGACGTCGACGTCCCCGAAGTACAGGCGCTCGCTTCGGAATTTGTTGTCGCTGGTCACCGCGATTTCCGGACCCGTCCACTGCCCGTTTGCGATCGGCCGGACGAACACGTTGAAATAGCCGTTCGGCCGCGTGCCGACATACACGAGCCGCGTGCCATCCGGTGAGAACACCGGGTCGGTGTAAACGAATTCGTCCTCGGTGAGCGCCCACGTCTTGCCGCTGGCCACCTCCAGCCCCCGTAGTTGGATGGTGCGTCCGCCGTCATCCGCCGTGAAGACGATGAAACGGCCGTCGGGCGACCAGGCGGGCATCGAGTGGTAGGTGCCGTCGGCAGTGAGCTGGTCGGCGATACCCGTGGCGGGATCGACCCGCCAGATCGA
>DASTTD010000463.1:0-2624 GCA_035760325.1 Gemmatimonadaceae bacterium | reverse complement strand
ACGCGGGCGATTCGCGAGGAAGCGTGATCGGAAAGCTATCGAGCACCGCGAACCACCGTTCGTTGCGGGCGCTCGCCAGCTCACTCTGAAAGCGCTCCCAGTCGGAGTCTGCCTGACTGCGAATGTATTCGTTGCCGCGCTGGAGTAGCGACATGGCCCGCTTTATTTCCGCGGCGGAAAACCCCCGCGCCCGGAGCTTGACCTCGTCGTCGTACAGCTCCTGCCGCGCCGGCGTAACACCGCCACCTGAGACCAGCACCAGGAAGGCGATGCCTTCGATCCGATCCGCCGCCAGCGGCGCTATCCATGCCCCCTGGCTGAGTCCCCAGAGCCCGATGCGGCGAGGATCCGCGACGTCGGGCCGCGCACGGAGATATCTGACCGCAGCCGTCGCATCATCGGCCAGGTCCGCAAAAGCGCCACTGCCCTGCTGCCAGAGAGGAATGTCGGTACGGCCGGTGTTGCGCTTGTCGTAAATCAGCGCGGCGAATCCGTTGCGCGCGAACTGGTCGGCGAAATAGCGGATGTAGCTCTCGCGGGTCTGCGGCCCTGAGCCGTGCAGGAGAACGACGCCTGGATGGGGACCTTTGGTATGGGGAATAAAAAGGGTGCCTCGCAGCGGAACCTCGCCGTTCGCGAAGCGCACCTGCTCGACGCTGTACGGAACCGACTCGCCCGACCGGCGCAGCAGCTGCACCGCCCCACTGTCCGAGACGCCCGGGGTGGTAACGCTGCCGTTGATCCGATCAGCGTCGAAAGTCCCGGTGAATTTCGCGGCCGGAAGCGCGTCGGGAAAATCGAAGGAAACCGCGGTTCCATCCACCGACAGATTCTTCACGGCGTATCTATAGGCGTATTGATCGGGAAGGTCGAGGTACCCGCGAAGACCTGACGAATCGGATTCGAGGGAGAGCCGGATGGAGTGGGCATCGTCGCCGCTCTTCAACGTGCCTTCCCAGACGCCGGTCGGATTCAGAGGGGGTGGAAGCGGCGGAGGCTCGGGCCGGCTGCAGCCAATACCCGCCGCGAGCGCGGCGACTGCCAGGCGAGTACGCATTCCTGCTCCAATGCAGACCATGATTAGAGTAAGGGCGCGCGCACGCCGAAAGCAAATCGGCGGGCTCCACGGCGATTCAACGGCCGGCATATCTTCAGCCAATACCAAACGAATCGCGAGGCCGTTGGTGAACGAGGAACCCCGAGCGCCGCTCAGCGCCCACCCTGATATCTCGCGCCGGTCCGCCCGGGTCCTGCTCGGGAGAGCGCTCCTGCTCCGCTGCCCCGCCTGCGGCGGCGGCTCCCTCTTCACCGGATTCTTCGCGACGAAAGAGCGCTGTCCAAGCTGCGGGCTACTGCTCGAGCGCGGAGAGTCCGACTATTTCCTCGGCGCGTACACGCTGAATCTGATCGCGGTGGAAGCTCTGCTCGCGATCGGGTTCCTCGTGGTCGTACTGGCCACACGGCCGAATCCACCGTGGCAGGCGCTGCAATACGGCGGAGTGGCGCTGGCGATTCTCGGCGCGGTGCTCTGCTATCCGTTCGCCAAGACGACGTGGCTCGCCGTCGACCTGATGTTCCGCCCGCCGAAGCGGGAAGACTTCATCACGCGCTCGAAGTAGCGCTTACTCCGAGGCGGAGTAGTCCTCTGACGGTGACGGCAGCTGCGCGACGTTGATGTCGATCGGCAGCCTGACGCCGTTGTGCGTTTCGACGATGTCGAGCACGCCTTGCCACACCTGCGCGAATGAGTGCCCTACCTCGGTAGGGTGCTTGTCCTCGGAGAAGCCGCGGACGCTGGCGATCCAGAACGGAGGATCGCCGGCGATTCCCGCCCCGGCGAGAATCTGCTTGACATCGCGATAGATCGTGTTCGCGTTGTGGCTGTGGGTGTAATACGCGGGACGGAAGCGTCCATCCTCCACCACTCGCGCCGTCCAGGCCTTGTAGTATTCCCGCATCGCGCGCGGCACCGCATCCATGCGCTCGATGTCGAGGAAGATCACCGTCCCGCGGGCGAATCCTTCGGCCGCCGTTTTCGCAATGGCGTCGTTCGCGTCGGCCCGTCCCCGCGCCGCGGTCACGAACTGCGTCGAACAGCTGGACCCCCGCGCGGCGCGCGGAGTCACCTTGACGCGAACCGGCACCCGTTTCGTCACGTAACGAACCACTCGCTTGCCGTTCCGCGTTTTTACCTGACGCACCCTTTTTCTGACGTAACGCGTGACCGTGACCTTCTGACCCGGCGTACGCCCCCAGGTCTGCTGACCGACATAAATGACGGCCATGCCCCAGCCCATTCGGTTGAGCGTCTCACGCTTCCCCATGAACGAGTCGTCCCGGTGGCAGGGAGCACTCAGGTAGTAGCCCACCCATCGATATGGCTTGTCAGCGGTTTGCCACGCACGCATCTCGGCGTCGCCCGGATAGGCATAGGTGTCGAACCCGAGGTGTGGCCCCTTCGCCAGATTGGCCGCGATGTTGGCCGAGGCCTCGGTCACCGCGTCCTCAATGGAGGGAGTCGGGAACGGGGTACCATCGCAGGCCATCACCGAGAATAGGCCGGCAACGGCAATTGGGCTCAGCTTGGACAGTCTGCTTCCTCCGCGGTTGACTACGCACGACTT
>DASTTD010000462.1:0-2406 GCA_035760325.1 Gemmatimonadaceae bacterium | reverse complement strand
AGCAATCGATCGGGCCGTCGCCAGCGCGGCGGAGCAGGAGCTGGAGACCGGGGATGTGGGCAGTCACGTCGAGCTCGCCCTGGGCATGCTTCCGCCGGAGCAGAGAGAGGCTTTTCTGCTCAAGTACGTGGAAGAGCTGAGTTACGAGGAGATTTCCGGAATTACCGGCGTCGGCGTATCGGCGCTCAAAATGAGAGTGAAGCGGGCCTGCGACGGGCTACGTGATCTTCTGGAGGGAGTGTACCATGATTGAAAACCCGAGCGATTCGAGCGACGCGCAGGATGCGGCTTTCCTCGAGCGCGTAGCTGGTCCTCTCCGCTCGCCGGAGTTCCTCGACGACACCTTCGAACCGCGTCTGATGGAAAAAATCAGGCTCGAATCGTCGCTCTACGATTCGCGTTCCTCCACGGCACGACCCGCTTCCTGGTGGCGGACCGAAAGGGTCGTCCGTGTCTCTCCTCTCAGAGGCCTGGCGATTGCGGCCGGACTCGCGGGGATCGTAGCGCTCTCTACTCTCGCCGATAGCCGTAACGGATCTGAATCCGCAGTTGTCTCAGGTCCAGCGCCGGTCGCTATCCGAAGCGACACCGTGCACGTGGTACGATTCGTGTTCCTAGACCCGGGTGCCAGCACCGTGGAGCTCGTCGGCGACTTCAACGCCTGGACCAGGGGCGTCACCAGGCTCGAGCGCTCTGCCGCTCCTGGAGTGTGGTCCGCATCTGTTGCGCTGCCACCCGGTCGGCACGAGTATGCGTTCATAATCAACGGCTCGCGCTGGATTGCCGATCCACTCGCACCGACCACCTCGGACGACTTTGGTATTGAGAGCGCTGTCATACACGTCGGACTTTTGCAGCAGAGCGCCACATAGCGCCAGGCGTCCCGATCGCCGGTGGTTCTCCCGGCTGACCGCCGGGTTCAGGGGACGGTTGCTAGTGGGCGCCATTGGCGCCCTTTTGCTGGGTGGTAGAGCTGCCCGCGCCCAGTGGGTGGAAAGCACCTTCGACATCGGCATAGTGAGTCTTCGCTATGCCGATTCCCTGAGTGTGACCGCGGCGACTTTCACTCCCGATGTGCGGGCCGAGTCCGAGCGCGCGCTCGCCCAGTTCACGGGCACCTACTCTCAGTTCGGCGGAGGGGGCTGGAGCACACAGGGCACTGCCGCCGGGTCCCTCTTCACTCCGACGAAGCGGAATCTCCTCGGAGAGATAGCAGGGGTGGCTGGCGGCAGCACGCACGCGGATGGAACCCGAACGGGGCAAATCATCGGAAACGCCCGGCTTCACGCGCTCGGTGCGCGGGCGGGTGTTTTCAGCGGCGCCGGGGCAGGTGCCACGTGGGATGGAGGTGCCTGGCGGCGGCTGCTGATCGGCGAGCTGGGCGGATGGGTTCAGAATGGCACGGGCACGGCGCTTCTGACCCTGACACCAGTCGCTGTCGACGACTCGGTCAGATACGTTGACGGTCAGCTCACGCTGACGCGAAAATCGCGCAATCTCGACTTCACCGTTCTCGGCGGGGCTCGGGGCGGCGGGCAGAACCCAGGAGTCGATACGAGAACGAGGGCTTGGGGCAGTGTGACCGCGGCCGCCTGGTTCGTCCCCCGCCTCGCGGTAGTGGCGAGCGGCGGAACCTACCCGGTCGACCCAACCCAGGGGTTTCCGGGAGGGCGATTCATCTCCCTGAGCCTCCGCTTCAGCGCCACAGAGCGGCCTTCAGCGACCCGGTATCCCCAACCCGGCACCGGCAACGGAGCTGTACCGGAGCCAGTCCCCACGGCTCCGGCGCCGGGGGTCGAAGGCTTTCGAGTCGGCCGCGCGAACCCGGGAGCGGTGGTCCTGCGGGCTAACGCCGCGGCCGCAACCCTGGTCGAGGTTACCGGCGACTTCACCGGCTGGACGCCGGTGAAGCTCGAGGCGACAGGCGATGGGGCGTGGACGGGCAGCTTTCAACTTAAGCCCGGCCACTACCAGATGAACATCCGCGTCGATGGCGGGAGTTGGCTCGTCCCTCCGGGGCTGTTATCACTAAACGACGAATTCGGGGGCTCGGTAGGTCTGCTGATAGTGGAATGAGCGGAATTGTGACTTGTATTCTCGCGGCCGGAGTCTATTACGTATGAATCGAAGCACGGGAGCACTATGAAGCCAATGTTGTCAATTGCCGCACTCCTGATGGCCACTTCCTTTGTTGGTCGCGCATCCAGCGCCCAGACTGTTTCAATAGATCCTGCCACGCGGCTGAGAGAGGTACTTCCGCCTGAGGTTGCGCAGCGGGTTCTGGCCCGCATCGCGGATGCCCGCGCGGGGCACCTGCCAGCCGAGGCGCTCGAGAATCGCGCGCTCAAGTTCGCGGCGAAGGGCGTTGCTCCGCTGGATATCGAGCGCTCGGTCAATGAGCAGGTG
>DASTTD010000461.1:0-2543 GCA_035760325.1 Gemmatimonadaceae bacterium | reverse complement strand
TTCAGCGGGTGACGGTGGAACTGCTCGAGGGAATTACCGCCGTCGACGGGCAGCCGCTCCCGCCATGGACGTTGACGTTCCTCACCGGAGGCTGACGCAAGCGGCTCGCGCACGTTTGGGAGTTGTCACGCGACGGCGCGTCTGGCATTCCAGCGCCGTCGCACAGCCCTGATAATCCAGCCGGCGAACACGATAATCATGAGCAGGCAGACGATCACGACGATGGCAGCGGCGGTGGGGTATCTGAGCGCGAGCACCGCCAGGCCGACGACGAAGGCGTCTTCACCGAGACTCAGAATCCAGTTCGAGAACGGCTCAGGGCTCGTGTTGACGACGGCCCGGGTACCCGCTTTGCTGAAGTGGGTTGTGGCCGCGAGAGTGCCGCCTGCCAGTGCGATCAGCCCCTCCACGGCTGGGCTTGCATCGCCGCTGGTGGCGACGGCAATCAACGCCCCGCCGATGGGGCGGACAACCGTGTGGATCGCATCCCAGATCGAATCCACCCAGGGAATCTTGTCGGCGATGAACTCCACGACGTAGAGGACGATGGCCGCGCCGATGACCAGGTCGTTATCGAAGACGCGGAACTGTTCGGGGAGCGTGACCCATTGATACCGGCTGGCCAGGCCGAGAATGGCCACCGTCGCGTACAGATTGATACCCGCCGCGAACGAAAAACCCATGGTTCGGCCGAACGTTGCCAGCAGCTCCACAGCGACTCATTCTACATTCAGGAGCGACTCGATCCGTCCCCGGACTTCCTGGATGACCGTGTCGCGGTCGTCGATCGTGAATCCGGTGGTCTCGACCGGCTCGCCGAAGCGCACCGTGACCGTGACCGGCTGGATCGTGAAGCTGCCTTTTCGCATCGCGTCCCTCGCGCCTTTGATGGCGACAGGAACGATCGGCGCCTGAGCTTGAATCGCCATGATGAAGCCCCCCTTCTTGAACGGGAGCAGTTCTCCGGTGCGGCTCCGAGTGCCTTCCGGGAAGATGAGAAACGAATTCCCCGAGCGGAGCGCCTCGACCGCGTCAGCGATCGCCGGCCGGCTTTGTGCGCGATTCCCGCGCTCCAGCGGCACGAACCCGGCGAGGTCGAACGCGCGCACGAGGATCGGCAGCTTACGCAGCTCCGCCTTGTAGAGGATCCGCAGCCGCGGAAACAGCTCGTGAAGCGCGTCGAAGATGATGGGCGGTTCGACGTTGCTCGCGTGGTTGACCGCGTAGACGGCGGCGCGCGAGCGTTGGATGTTTTCCCGGCCGAAAAAGCGGCATCGAATGCCGCTCAGGAACAGGCCCATGCGGATGCCCAGATGGCCGAGCTTGTACAGGAAGCCGATTCTGCCGAGGAGGAGTGCGAGGAGGACTGCCGGCGCACCGATCACCAGCACGTAGGCCGCAACGGCGACGTACGTGAGCAGCGACCGGATCGCGGCTATCAAGGCAGTAAAAATGCCGGGGCGTAAAGCCCCGGCCCACAGAGTGTTACGAGGCCTTCGCGGTGCGGCGCGCGGAGACGCGGGTCGTCGCCGTCGCCTTGGCGGCCTTGGCGCGCGCGATCGAACGGTTCTTCATCGTGAAGCAGCGCTCGAGCGCCCGTTCGACCTTCTCTTCGATCATCACCGACTGCTCGCGGGAAACCTCGGAAAGCTCCGAGACGACCAGGAACTTCGCGCGATCGAGCATGCGCTTCTCGCGGAACGAGAGGTTCTTGGACCGCGCGAGGAACGTGAGGCTCTTGAGCACTTCGACCACGTCATAGATCGAACCGGTTCGCATCCGGTCCGAGTTGTCCTTGAAACGCCCTTTCCAGTTCTGGTGGTTATCGATCTTGCCGTCGCCGAGTAAGGAAAAGAGCCGTTCGATCTCTTCGTCACCAATCGCCCGCCGCAGGCCAACGCCGTCGACGTTGTCGACCGGCACCAGCACGGTTGTCTCGTTGGCCACCATCCGGAGGTGGTAGAAACCGCAGGTGGTACCGAGGATGGTTTTGGTTTCGATTCCTTGAACGACGCCGAGTCCATGGTTTGGGTAAATGACCTTGTCACCAACCTGGAATGTCACGTGTCCCCCACAAAGTAAGGTGAGTAGGATGGGTGTGCGATGCGATGAGCAGCCCTATGAGTATAGCGGAAGAAGTTCGGTCAGGCAACGGAAAACCCGTGGAAAACTGGCAATTTTTCACACTGTGACAGGTGCGGAGGCTGATGAGGGCGGTCCGGGCGAGCTCGGCTCAGACCTCTGGAATACCCGCAAAGGCCACATTCCTCAGCTTTTGGGGTCAGATCTCAGGCGTAGCGGCCGAGGGCGAGGTCGATGATCTCTTCAATTAGCTGTGTGTAGGTCCGGCCGGCCTTGCGGGCGGCCAGGGCAAATTCCGCCTTCGACGCTAACCAGGGATTTGGATTAGCCTCGATGACCGCCACGCGCCCGTCAGGGCGCAGCCGCATGTCGATGCGCGCGTAATCGTGCAGGTCGAGCGCCTGATAGACCGCCACCGCGGTTTGCTGCAGGAGGGCAGCCGTCTCCTCGGGCAGGTCCTC
>DASTTD010000460.1:0-5082 GCA_035760325.1 Gemmatimonadaceae bacterium | reverse complement strand
GGCTACCATGGCGACAGGCGCCTTGATGAGCATGTCGGTCGTGGTGCCTGGAATGACGTTGAGCAGCGCGGCCTGTCCGGAGACCAATCCGCCGGCGGGCAACACCGCCACGGTGGTGATGCCTTCGTTGCGCGCAGGCGCGAGCATCACCGAGTTGGGGTTCAGTCCCTCCCACACGGTGAACGCGGCGGCAATGTTGTCCTTTCCGCGCGCTGCCATGTCGCGCGTATTGCCTACCTGCGAGACCTCGATGACGCCGAGCTGGGTGGAGGAGTTGATGAATCCGGGCGTCACCCATTTGCCGGATGCGTCGATTCTCTGAGCACCATCCGGTATCGAGATATTGGCTCCGACGGCGGTTATCCTGCCGTTGGTGACGATGACCGTGCCGCCGTCGATCGGCGGGCCGCTGACCGGGAACACTCTCCCACCAGTGATCGCGATTACCTGCGCGGCGGCGGTGAGCGCCGTCGATCCAGCCGCCGCCGCGGCGAACATCAGCATGCGGAGCGTGCACGAATAATTTTTCATCGTCAGTTCCTGTCGAACGGTACGAAGCCGAGCTCGAAATCGGTGCGCCAGTGCTGCGCCCGATCGACGCGATCATAGAGCAGCGCCCCATCGACCCAGACTTTTTCCGCGCGGGCATAGACGCTGAAAGGATTCGCGGACCATAGAACTACGTCGGCATTCTTGCCCGCTTCCAGCGAGCCGATCCTGTCCTCGAGCCCGAGGGACCACGCGGGATTGATCGTCACCCATTTTATAGCCTGTTCCTCAGTGACCGGTATTCCGGCCGCGATGCCGGCGAACATCGCCTTTGCCGCTTCCTGGGTCAGGCGCTGGGAGCCCGACGGATCGTCCGAGTGCACGATCGCTCTCGCTCCGGCGCGATCGACGAGCGCGAGATTCGCGCGTACCGCATCCAGCGCTTCCATCTTGAAGGCGCCCCAGTCCGACCACAGCGAACCTCCGATGCCTTCCCGCGCGAGCAGGTCGGCGACCTTGTACGCTTCGACGCCGTGGTGAAACGACCGGATCTTGTAGCCGAACTCCTTGGCGATGTCGATCATCTGGGCCATCTCGTCGGCGCGGTAACAGTGGTTGTGGATGAGAATGTTTCCGCGCAACACTTCGGCGAGAGTTTCGTTGCCGAGCTCGCGTGAGGGCGGGTCGCCTTTACGATCATTGTTCCACTTGTCCCAGCGACGCCGATATGCCTGCGCCGCGATCCAGGCGGAGCGATAGCCGGCGACGTTTCCCATGCGTGTTGAAACCCCTCGGCCCTGGTGGACGCGCTTGGGATTTTCGCCGCATGCCATCTTGAGGCCGTACTTCGCTCCGGGGAACTTCATTCCCTGAACGGTTCGCGATGGCACGACCTTGAGCACCACGCTGCGCCCCCCGATCAGATTCGCCGAGCCAGGAAGTACCTGCAGGGTTGTAACCCCACCAGCGAGGTTGCGGGGAAACTGCGGATCCTGCGGCCAGACGGAGTGCTCCGCCCAGACGTGCGGAGTGCTCGGACTCGTCGCCTCGTTACCGTCACTCAGTGCGTTTCCGCCGGGCGACGCATAGACACCCAGGTGCGAGTGGTTGTCGATGAGGCCCGGAGTGACGTACTTGCCGGCACCATCGATCACAACCGCGTCCGCTGGCGCGTCGACTGTCTGACCGACGGCGGCCACTTTGCCGTTCCGGAGCAGGAGGGCACCGTTCCGAATCAGCGGGCCCGCGGCGGTGAAGATGTTCACATTCCGAATCACGGTCGTTCGCGCCGGATAAGGCGTGTAGGTGCTCGGGAACGGATCCGCGTTGGGACGCGATACGGCGCCAAGCCCTACACCGCCAGCGGTATCGGCCGCCCTCGGCGCGGGGGTGGTTCCGGGGGGATGGCTCGGGGAACACGCAACGCTCCCGGCCAGGAGTACGCAGACAAAAGCACGCATGCGGAAGATTCCTCTGAAGTCGGCTACGAAGCCTAAAAAGTAGCGCAGTTAACCAGTTGCCGCCGCGAGATCACCGATGCGATCGGTGCAGACGCCGTCGACGCCGATTCCCGCCAGGAATCGCCATTGAGCGCTATCGTTAGCGGTCCAGGCGATCACGCGCGCGCCGATCGCGTGCGCCTGCCCGACGAGATCGGCATCGATGAAGTCGACGTGCTGCCAGAGGTCCTCGGCGCCGGTCGCGCGGAGCGACGCGACCGGATCGAGGTGTCGCGCAACCTGGAGTACGCCGCACCGGATCGCGGGAAACATCTTTTTGACGTTGGCGACGATGCGATGATCGAACGAGTGCACCGCACAATCAGCCCCCGACTCCCTGATGCATCTGACGACGTGCGGCTCGATATCGATGGCCTTTATCTCCACGAATACGACTGCCCTCGTGCCGATGACGTCCAGCGCCTGCGCGAGTGTAGGGATCGATATGCCGGACGACAGGTGATGCCGTTTCAGCGCATCGAATGGAGTGGCGGAAATCCGGACAGTCTCGGATCGCGGCACATCTCCCGCGTAGAGCACGGGATCGTGATGAACGACTACAACCCCGTCACTGCTCGCGTGCACGTCGAGCTCCACCGCCTCCGCTCCGAGCTCGATCGCCCTTTCGAACGCCTCGATGCTGTTTTCCGGTGCCGTGTCATGGGCGCCGCGGTGGGAGATTCTGAGTGGCAGGAAACGGGCAGGGGGCAGCGTTCCTCCGTTGGCGGGGCGGTGCAGGGGCCGAACCTATGATCACGAGCCGTTACGGTCAATTGTCCTTAACACCGGAGCCATACGCCCGTCTACCGGTCGAGGCTAAATGAGTCGACGTGAAGACGGGGGCTCCGAGCCGACTGACCTCGAGCTGATCGAGGCCTGGAAAAAGGGGGACAGTCGTGCCGCCACCAAACTGGTGGGACGGCACTCGCAGGCGCTTGCCAGGTTCGCGGCAAGCTGCGGGGAGCGCGAAGGCGTCGAGGAGCTGGTGCAGGACACGTTCGTCCGCGCCTTCGCATCGCTGGATTCGTTTCGCAACGAGAGCACCCTTCGAACGTGGCTTTTCACGATCGAGCGCCGGCTGATGCTGGATCGCCGGCGCGCCGAGAGGCGCGATCGGGAAACGGTGACGATCGAGGATTCGGACCAGGTGAGTGAGTACGGCGCGCTCGACGCACTGATCGCGGAAGAAGCGCAGGAACGGGTGAGACGGTCGCTGGACGCGCTGTCGCCGACTCAGCGCGAAGTGTTCACGCTGAGGGTGCAGCAGGGTTTGTCCTACAGGGAAATCGCGGAGATCGTGGACAGCACCGAAGGCGCGGCGCGGGTCCACTATCACAACGCTATCCGGACGGTAAAGGAGTTCTTGAAAGATGAATGACTGCATGGAGCGCGAAATACAGGATCTGCTCCCCGACGTTCTGCACGGAACGCTCGGCGCTGCGGAGCGCCCGCGCGTCGAGGCGCACCTCGCCGGCTGCGGCTACTGCCGCCAGGAGCTGGAAGTGCTGCGCGCCGTGCAAAGCGCGGCTGTCTTCACGCCATCGGTGAACGTCGCCGCGATCGTGAGAAATATTCCTCCCTATGGCATCACAGTCCCTGCCGTACAGCGTCCCGAGCGGTCGCCGGTGGTGAGGTGGCTCGTGGCGGCTGTAGTTGCGGTCGTCGCCGTCGGCGCCAGCTCTCAACTCCTCAGACACGGCGATGCCGTGGAGCAGGCTCGGATCGGACCACCCGCTCCGGTACACAGTCTGGCTCTCGCGTCCGGACTCGACGAGTTGTCGGAGAGCGGCCTCGTTCAGCTGATGAACGAGATGAACACCTTCGATGCTCTCCCGGCAAACGAGATCGAGCCGGTCTTCGCTGACGACACGTCCGCCCCCATCGACCAGGATTCGCTCTGATGAAGCTACGCATTGCGGCGCTTGCTCTTCTGTCGTTGTGCCCGGCCGTATCGGCGATGGCGCAGGAGCGAGTCGCTCAGAATCCCGATCGCGCCGTATTGGAGCGTCGGCTGCGCGAGCGCGCCGCGCAGATCACCCGCCAGCGTCTCGGCCTCAATGACACGCAGATGCAGCAGCTCCAGCGCGTCAACAGTCGTTTCGCTCCGCAGCTCACTGAGGTGGTGAGGCAGGAGCGAGAGACACGAAGGCAGCTTCGCCAGGAGGTGGCGGCGGGCGCGCAGGCGGACCAGTCGCGGGTGAGCGCGCTCATCGACGCATCGCTTCGACTCCAGAAGCAGCGCATCGCTCTCATCGAGGCCGAGCAGCAGGAGCTGGCCGTGTTTCTCACGCCGGTGCAACGAGCGAGGTATCTGGCGCTTCAGGCGCAGTTCCGGAACCGGGCGGAGCAGCTCGCGCGGCAGAACTCAGGCGGTCGAGCGCGCGGTGGCAGGCGGCGTCCCCCTCCCGCCGGACCGACCGGCCGATAGGAAAACGGCGACCCGGCGCTAGATTGGTATGGTGCCCGGGTGGCGGAATCGGTAGACGCAGGGGACTCAAAATCCCCCGGCCTCAAGGCCTTACGAGTTCGAGTCTCGTCCCGGGTATCACCTCCCTCCTGATTTTTCCGAACATTCCGGCCTCGCCGTCCGTATTGCTAGATAATGCCTTTTTTCCTGCTCGTGCTCGCCCTGCAGGGCGTCCAACAGTCCGCCAGCCCGCCACTGCAGCCCACGGCCATACGCGACACCCTCGCCCTTTCCCTCCCGCTCGCGGTCGAACGTGGTCTCCGTCTGGGGGACGAGGCGCGTATCGCGGCGCGGCAGGTGGACATCGCTGACGCGCAGGTCACAATGGCGCGGGCCGCCGGATTGCCACAGCTGCGGCTCAATGGAAGCCAGTCGCATGTGATGCAGAGCGCGCGCGCCAGCGCGGTCGGCTCGATCTTCAATCAGCCGAACACCTACACGGCCAACGCGACGGTCAGCCAGACGCTCTTTCAGGGCGGAAGAATAGTCGCCGCTTCGAGAGCGGCCCGTCACGTCCGCGCGGCCGCCCGGCTCGACCGGACCGAGACCACCGCCCAGGTGTCGCTGGACATTCAGCGGGCATACCTCGAAGCGCTGTTCGCCAGAAATCTCGCTGATATCCAGGAC
>DASTTD010000459.1:0-2612 GCA_035760325.1 Gemmatimonadaceae bacterium | reverse complement strand
CCGCGATGGACACATCGGTCTCGCCCACAATGGGAATCTCATCAACGCAACCGAGCTGCGGCACGAGCTCGAGGACGCCGGATCCATCTTCACATCGACGATGGATTCCGAGGTGCTGGTGCATCGCCTCGCGCGATCGGCTGCCACCAGGCCGGAGGAGAAGCTCGCCGACGCACTGCGCGGGGTCGAAGGCGCGTACTGCCTCGTAGTAACGATCGGAAACACACTGCTGGCGGCGCGCGATCCCCGCGGATGGAGGCCGCTGGTGATGGGCAAGCTCGGTACCGCGACCGTCTTCGCTTCGGAGAGCTGCGCGCTCGATCTCCTTGGCGCATCGGTCGAGCGCGAGGTCGAGCGCGGCGAGATCATCGCGATCGACGCGGATGGAATTCGATCCAGCTTTCCGCTGGAGCAGCGCGAATCCAGGAAATGCGTATTCGAGTACGTGTATTTTTCACGTCCGGACAGCCAGGTGTTCGGAGGGTCCGTCGACCGTGCGCGGCGCGAGCTCGGACGGCGCCTGGCCCGCGACTTCCCCGCCCCGACCGCCGATCTGGTTTTCAGCGTGCCCGACTCCTCCAACTCGGCGGCACTGGGCTTCGCCGAGGAATCGGGTCTCCCGCTCGAGCTGGCGCTGATCCGCAATCATTACGTCGGCCGCACGTTCCTGCAGCCCACCCAGGCAGGCCGGGATGCCAAGGTGAAGGTCAAGTACAATGCGGTGCGCGAGGTACTGCGCGGAAAGAGCGTGGTTATGGTGGACGACTCCATCGTGCGCGGCACCACCACGCGCGGGCTGGTGAACATGGTTCGGAACGCCGGGGCGCGCGAAGTGCATTTGAGGGTAAGCTCTCCACCGATCACCGGGCCCTGCTATTACGGAATCGACACCCCGACGCGCGATGAGCTCATCGCGGCGAACATGAGCATCGACGGCATCGCCAGTCAGGTCGGCGCCGACAGCCTCGGCTACCTGACCCTGGAAGGAATGCTCGAATCAGTGCCGGGCGGGCCGTCCGGGTTCTGTCACGCCTGCTTCTCGGGCGACTATCCGACGCCACCTCCCGCCGATCCGGAGAAGCTCCGCTTCGGCTGCGGCTGCTGACCCAGGTGGCTCAGTCAGTCTACTTCTTCGGCAACGGAGCCGCGGAAGGCACGCGCGAGATGAAGACGGTCCTCGGAGGAAAGGGGGCCAACCTCGCTGAAATGACCAACCTCGGTGTGCCTGTGCCGGCGGGGTTCACGATCGCCGCTGGCGAGTGCGTCCGATATCTCGAGAGCGGCAAGTACTCCGACAAGCTGCGCGCGGAGGTGGAAGGTAGCATCGCCCGCCTCGAAGACGTCACCGGCAGAAAGCTCGGTGATCCCCGCAATCCGCTGCTGGTGTCCGTGCGATCGGGAGCGGCGGTCTCAATGCCCGGAATGATGGAGACCATTCTCAACCTCGGCTTGAACGACCGCACCGTCATCGGGCTCGCCGCACAGAGCAACAACGCGCGCTTTGCGTACGATTCCTATCGGCGCTTCATCCAGATGTACTCGAACGTCGTGCTCGGTGTGCCGGGAAGTGATTTCGAGCACCTGCTGAAAGCAAAGCGCATGACAGCGGGCGTCGAAAGCGACGCGGAGCTCCAGGAGGATGTGCTCCGCAATCTGACCGAGGAGTACAAGGCGCTGGTGAAGAACCGGACTGGCGCGGAGTTTCCGCGCGATCCGGTTGCACAGCTCTGGGGCGCGATCGAAGCCGTCTGGAAATCGTGGACACTAAAAAAGGCGAAGGATTACCGCAAAGTTCACGGGATTCCCGAGAACCTTGGGACCGCCGTGAACGTGGTGTCGATGGTCTTCGGAAACCTGGGGGATGACTCTGGTACCGGCGTCGCTTTCACCCGCAATCCATCCACGGGCGAGAAACAGTTTTACGGAGAGTTTCTGGTAAACGCCCAGGGGGAGGATGTGGTAGCGGGAATTCGCACTCCCCTCGATATCGATCAAATGGCCGAGAGGCTGCCCGGCGCCCACAGTGAGCTGATAGAGACGCAGGCACGGCTCGAGAAGCATTACACCGACATGCAGGACCTCGAGTTCACGGTGGAGCGCGGCAAGCTGTACCTGCTCCAGACGAGGAGCGGGAAGCGAACGGCGGCTGCCGCCGTTCGCATCGCGCGTGACATGGTGAACGAAGGCCTGATCGACCGCGACGAGGCCGTGCTGAGAGTTCCAGCCGCCGATCTCGACCAGCTTCTGCATCCGATCATCGATCCATCCATACGCGCCACGCCGCTCTGCCAGGGACTGCCCGCCAGTCCTGGCGCCGCGAGTGGGATCGCCGTGTTCGACCCGGACACCGCGGAGCAGCGGGCTCTCGCCGGTGAAAGCGTGATTCTCGTTCGCGATGAAACCACGCCGGAAGACTTTCACGGAATCGTCGCCGCGCGCGCGGTGCTCACCGCGCGGGGAGGCATGACGAGTCACGCCGCGGTAGTCGCTCGCGGCATGGGCAAGTGCGCTATCGTCGGCTGCAAGGAGATCCATGTCGACCTGGAGCGGAAGTGCTTCAATGTCGACGGCACCGAGATCTCTGAAGGCGAGTGGCTGACTCTCGACGGCGC
>DASTTD010000458.1:0-2929 GCA_035760325.1 Gemmatimonadaceae bacterium | reverse complement strand
AGTAGTTGCCCTCGTAACCGCCGCTGCCGGTCTTGACGCGGCCGTTGCCGCCCTTGAGATCGCCCTTCCATTCCGCTTCAGCCTGACGTGCCATGAGTCCTCCTCAATCGAGAATCGAGAAAGACCAGTCTATTCAACTTTTCGTTATTCGTTCTTCGTCATTCGTTATTTCTTTTCAACGTCCTTGACGATGAAGAGCACTTCGCCGGGCTTGATCAAACCCAGCTCGCGGCGGGCGGCTTCTTCGATAGCGGAAGGGTCTTCGCGCAGGCGCCGCGCGGTCTCGCGCAGCTGAGCGTTTTCGGTGCGGGCGCGTGCGAGCGACCGCTCGAGCGCGGCATATTCGCGCCGGGCTTCGAGCAGCGCGAGCAGGCCTTTTTCGCCGGCGATGGCGTCGACGACGATGACGAGCGTGATGAAGAGGAGGACGTGACGGAGGAGTCGCCGGCCGCGACTGGCCAGCGTCGGCTTCGGTGGCGCCGTGGGTTTCTGTTGTGGCTCGTCGCGTTCGGTCATGGGCTCGGCGAACTGACACGCGCGGGCCGTTCCGGTTCGCTGCCGCGCAAGTAAAGCTCGAGCGCGCGAATCAGCACCGTTCGAAGATCGGCCCGTTCGTCCATGGCCCGAATCTTCGCGGCCCGCCAAAGCTCCCCCGGGAGCTCGACGGTCGTTTTCACCGTGTCGCTGTCAGTCCGCTTTGCCGCCAATACGGATGAGAGTGTATCCACTCATACGGCACAACGGCAAGACAGTAAAACGGAGAACCGTGTGCACATATTTACACCAATACGTTAATACATGCAACAGGTAAGACGGTTATACGGTTATATGTTTTTACGGGTCTATCCGCCTAAAGGCGGACACCACAGAGATAGGGGGAAGGTTGTGGGTGGGTTGTCCGTGTTTAGCCGGATTGACGGGTATTTTCGGCCACCCAGGTTAAATAGTCGCGGCCGCCTTCGAGAACTGAAAGGACGAGGAACTCGGGGACGTCGTACGGGTGGAGCGCCTTCAACCGCGATTCGAGCTCCACCACGCGATGCGTCACCGTCTTGATCAGGAGCTGGCGCTCGTCGGCGCGCTCAATGGCGCCCTTCCACCTATAGATCGATCGCATCGGCGGCAGGATGTTCACGCACGCGGCGAGTCGTTCCTCGACCAGCGTTTGCGCGAGTTTTTCTGCATCGCCGTCCGCAGGAAACGTCGTCAATACCACGACGAATTGTTCAGAGGGCACTCAGCGCCTGCTCGAGATCGGCCTCGAGATCCTCAACATCCTCGATGCCGACGGAAATGCGAATCAACCCGTCGCTGATGCCGAGCATCGCGCGGCGATCGGGCGGCACCGACGCGTGGGTCATGATCGCCGGGTGCGAGATCAACGTCTCCACCCCGCCCAGGCTTTCGGCGAGCGCCATCAACTTCATGCCATTGAGCACCGTCTTCGCGTTGTCGAGCGAGCCGACATCAAAGGAGATCAACCCGCCAAATCCCTTCATCTGCTTCCGCGCGAGCCCGTGATGCGGATGGGACTTGAGGCCGGGATAGATCGTGCTCTTCACCTTGGGATGCGCGTCGAGGTAGTCGGCAATCGCCTGGGCGTTGTCGTTGGTCCGCTCCATGCGAACGGTGAGCGTCTTGGTGCCGCGCAGGATCAGCCATGAGTCCATCGGGCCGAGAATGGCCCCCGCCGCGTTCTGCACGAACTTCATCCAGTCCACGTCGTCCTGATGCTTGAGGATCACGACACCGCCCACGCTGTCGCTATGGCCGTTGAGGAACTTGGTGGTGCTGTGCAGCACGATGTCGGCGCCGAGCGTCAGCGGCCGCTGGAGGTACGGACTTGCGAACGTGTTGTCGACCACGACGCGGACATGCTTGCGGTGCGCGATCGCGCTCACGCATTGAATGTCGGTGATGTGCAGCATCGGGTTGGTGGGCGTCTCGATGAACAGGTATTTCGTATTCGACTTGATGGCCGGCTCGACCAGCTCCGGCTTCGACGTGTCGACATAGGTGAAGTCGAGGCCGAACTTGCGCCGGACCTTCTCGAACAGGCGGAAGGTGCCGCCGTAGGTGTTGTCGCCGACCAGGACGTGATCGCCGGACTGGAGACGGGTCAGCAGCGCGTCGATGGCGGCCATGCCCGAGGCAAATGCGAACGCCGCCGTGCCCGCTTCGATGGCGGCCACGTTGCGCTCCAGCGCCATGCGCGTCGGATTTTGCGTCCGGCCGTACTCGAAGCCCGCATGCGGCTGGCCGAGGCCGTCCTGGACGTAGGTCGAGGTCTGGTAAATCGGCGTGATGATCGCGCCGGTTGCGGGGTCTGGTTCCTGTCCGGCGTGAATGCAAATGGTGCTGAAGCGCGCGGTGTCGTTGAGTTTCATAGGTGCAGTAGAAAAGGATACTCTGGTAAGCGCCCGATGAGCGAATCCGTCCGGCCAAGAGCGTTGCTGCCCGGCGACACGCCGTCGCGGTGGAGCGTGTGGCGCACGTGGCTCCTCAAAACCCTTCCCGGCCGCGCCCTCGTGGTCGGCATCGCGATCAAGGCCATCACCTGGCCGCTCGGATTCGTCGTGACGCTGCCGGCGTGGCTCGACGCCCTCGACATGGTCGGCAGCCTCGCGCTGCTGTTCGGCGCCGCCTATGGACTGACGCGCCTGGCGGTGTGGGCGAAGCGGCGCCTGCTGTGGCGCGTCCGCCGCAAGCTGATCCTGTCGTACGTGTTCGTGGGCGTGGTGCCGGCGCTGCTGGTCATGACGTTCTTCCTGCTGGCCGGACTGATCCTCGCGTTCAACGTCAGCTCGTATCTCGTGCAATCGCGGGTTCGCAACCTGACGGACCAGGCGCGCTTCCTCGCGCAAACCGTGCTGCTCGAAGTGCAGCGCAGCGGCACGCCGGATCAGATCGCCGAAGCGCTGGAGCGCCG
>DASTTD010000457.1:0-8462 GCA_035760325.1 Gemmatimonadaceae bacterium | reverse complement strand
GTCGCGAGGTTGGAGTCACCGCGCACGATGACGCTGCCGCCGCGCCCGCCATCGCCGCCGTCGGGCCCGCCCATCGGCGTGCGCCAGTCTCTCCGGAAAGACGTGCATCCGGAGCCGCCGGTGCCTCCTTCGACTCGAATTACGACGCGGTCAATGAACATGGGCGAGGGTATGGCGTGGCAGGAAGGACGCGGGTCAGCGGTGAGTACGAGAACACTTAGAGCGGATGCAAGTTTTGAGTGAACAGTTTTGAGTTGTCAGTAGATCAGTGGTTTTTGAGTGACTGAGAACCACTGATGACTGAAGACTGAAGACTGCTCACTCAAAACTTGCATCCCCCATCCCTATTGAGTGGCTACTTTTCTCAGCAATTGACGGTATGTGGCGAGAGTCTCGCCTGAAATCAGATCGTCGAGAGAATCGAGCACGGCGGCGACTTGCTCCAATCCAGCGCCGGCATTCAAAGCGCCATGCATGTGCGAATGGAGCTGACGCTGCTGGCCGGCTACCGCGCACGCGGCGACCACGCATAGCTCGCGGGTGCGCAGATCGACGCCGGGGCGCGAGAGCACCTTGCCGTAGCCGTCGACGATCATCCACTCGTCGAGCGTGGGATGAAGCCGCTTGATGTTGCGGCGCAACCCTGCGTAGGAATCTCCATACACGATCTCACAGGTTGTGAGTCCACGCTCCCGCCACGCCGACACGTCGGCCGGCGCGAATTCCGCTTCCGCTTCCGGCGCTGAAGTACCGGAGACGGTGCGCCATGTTCTCGCCGCGTTGAGTGCACGCGGAAATCCGGCGAACAGGTACGATTGCAGAATGATCTCGTCGACTGCCCGTGGATCGGCTTCATTCACCGCTTCGCTCATCACCGAGCGAACCGTCCCCTCATCGGCGCCGGCGATTGCTCCCGCGATGCGAACGAGATGCCTTACTCCTTTGGCGAGCGGAGCAACGATGTCCCGCTCGGTCGAACGCGCCGTCATCAGGTGTCGGCGCGCATCACCACTTCGCCGACACACTCGCCGCGGCTGTTCTTCACCGGCCGGCGCATCCATTCGGCGAGGCGGGGCGGCAGCGGATCGGGCAGCGCCTCCAGCTCCTGGAGCACACGGATGAGGGCGGGAACCTGCGCGCGCGGCGAGCCATCCTCGACCTTGATCGCCACGCCGATCCCCCGGTCAGCGAGCAAAGCGCAATGAACTCCTTCCGCGCCCACTTTCGCGACGACCCGCCCGTGAGTCTCGGCGATGAGGATCGAGTCGATCCTTTCGGTGCCGCCGACCAGGAACGGCTGGTGCGCCATAGCCGAGACCACGCGCTGCGGATTCTCCTCACCGCGCAGAGCCGCGCGGGCAAACCGGGAGTAGGCGAGGGCCATTCGCTCCAGCGTCATTCCGAATACGACGACACCGCAGCCGTCGACGGCGAGTGTGATCTTGCTGCACGGTATGTCGGTCCAGAGAGCCACCTCGTTGATGATCGCGCGCTGCACGCTGTGCTCACGCAGCTCGTAGCCGCGCGTCGTCCAGCCCTTGTGGTGGGACCACGCGAGCATCGCCGTATGCTTGCCGGAGCAGTTGTTGTGGAGACGGGTGAATCGCGAGCCTGCTTCGCGAATCTTCTTCACACCTCGCTGCGTCAACGGCTCGTGAGGGCCGCAGGCAAGGTCGCCCTCCTCCAGGCCGACATCGTGAAGCATGTTTTCGACGACCGCGACGTGCTCGGGCTCGCCGCCGTGCGACGCGCAGGCAACGGCGAGCTGCTCCTCGCCCCAGTCGAGGGCATCGAAACCACCTGAATTGAGGAAGGGCAGAACCTGGAAGGGCTTGGCGCAGGAGCGCCAGTACGTGAAACCGTTCGAATCGCGCGCCGCGCCGAGAAGCTTGTCGTCTTCCCCAACTACGGCGGCGTGTACTCGATGCTCGGACTCAGGCGCTTTTCCGCGCGTCACGACCACATCGAGCTCGTACGTCTTTATCACATTCTAAAATACCTTAATCATCCCCGGAGTGTACCGTCTCGGGTCACGTCGAACATCGATGAGCACGGAGTTCAGCGACTTCACCGTGTTGAGCAGCTGATTGTACAGCTCCTCGTCTGTGAAGAGCTTCTGTACGGTGCCTGTGCCGTTCGCCATGGTTCCGACGAGCGAGTCGGCGCGACCGACGATACTGACCAGCTGCAGATAAAGGCTGTCGCTCTGAAGGAGCTTGCCGATCGAGCCTTCGCCGGCCGCGATCTGCGAAACCAGCCGATCGGCGGACGCCACGGTCGTGGTCAGGCTGTTGTAGAGAGACGGATCGTTCAGCAGCCGCCCGATCGTGCCGCGCGGGTTCTCCAGTCGCGCCATCAGTGAATTGGTGCTCGACAGCGTGGAGTTCAGCTGATCGTACAGCGCACGGTTGGTAACGAGCTGACCGAGAGTACCTTCCCCGCGCGCTATCGAACCCGTCATGACTTTCAGATCGCGCGTGAGACCGGTGACCTCCTCCATCACGCCCGACGCCTGCGCGACGACGGCTTCGTAGTCGGTCGACGGCAGGATCAGCAGCGTGTCCCCCTCTCGCAGCGGCCGAAAGCGGGGAGTCCCGGGGCTGATGTCGAATGCCTTGTCCCCCAAGAGACCGACCGTCTTTACCCTCGCGCGCGAATCGAGACGCAGCTGCGGGCCGAGCGACTCGTCCACCTCGATGATGATGCGGAGATTCCTGGTGCTGTCGGCGTCGGGCGGGAGGAACTCGATTTCCTTGATGCTTCCCGCGAGCTGCCCCGCGACCGTAACGCCACTCCCGATGCGCAGACCGCTCGTGTTGCTCATGAAGCTGACGAGAGTGAAGCGCTTCGCGAAGAGGTTACCCGCGTCGCCAAGCTTGATTATCGCCGCGCCGAGGATCACGAGCGCGACCAGGATCACCGCGCCAACCTTGAGCTGGTCCCAGGTCAGGAACGACGACTGTCTCATCTATGAGCGATTGTGCCGTGGGTCATTTCAAAAGCCGCCGAGGAATTCTCGCAGATAAGGGTCGTCGCTGCCGGTCATCTCTTCGGGGGTGCCGAAGAAGGAAATCTTCCTGTTGGCCAGCAGGGCGATCTTGCTCGCCATGCGAAACGCGGACCTAATGTCGTGCGAAACGACGACGCTGGTAACTCCCAGCTCCCGCTGCAGCTTGATGATAAGGTACGTGATGGTGGCGGTGGTGAGTGGATCGAGCCCGGAAGTCGGCTCGTCGTAGAGCATGATCTCGGGGTTGTTCGCCAGTCCGCGTGCCACTCCCACGCGCTTCCGCATGCCCCCCGACAGCTCCGAGGGCAACTGGTCCATGACCTTGTCCGGATCGAGGTCCACGAAATCGAGCTTCTCGCGAACACGGGCCTCGATCTCGTCCTCGGAGAGATCTGTATGCTCCCGCAGCGGATAGGCAACGTTGTCGTGGATCGTCATCGAGTCGAACAGAGCGGCGCCCTGAAACACCATTCCCATTTTCTGACGGACTTCCAGTGCCTCATCGAAGGTGAGCTCGGTGATGTCCTGGCCGTCGATGCAGACGCGGCCCTTGTCCGGTACCAGAAGCCTGAGGATGAGCCTCAGAATCGTCGACTTGCCCGTTCCCGATTCTCCTACCACGACGATCGTTTCGCCGCCCCGGGCCGCGAAGGACACGTCCTGGAGAATCGGCTCGTCGAAGGCGAGCGAAACGTTGTCCAGGGCGATGACCTTTCGGGCCGGATCGCGCCCCTCCTTCTCGTTCGGCTGCGCCTGCTCTTCCGCGCCCGCTTCGGCGAGTGTTTCCAGCTCGTCGCGGATAGCCGCCCGCACGCGCCCGGAGTCCCCCGCCCGCCGCGGCATCGACGGCTGCGGCGGCGCGTTGGGGACGCGACGCTCGGGTTTGTTGCGGCGGTCGTCGCTCATGGCTTGAACAGCGTCAGCATTATCTGGGTGAGGAAATAATCGACGACGAGGATCAGGACGCTGGCCGTGACGACGGTACGCGTGGTCGCCAGACCGACGCCTTCCGTTCCGCCCGTCGTCCTGAGACCGTAGTAGCAGCCCGTAACCGAGATGATGCCGCCGAAAACGAAAGGCTTGATCAACCCCTGAACAAAGTCGTTCGGAATGAAGCGCAGCGTGAATCCCCCGGCCAGCATCTGTTCGTACACCGTCCGCCAGTAGAGAGACGACGGAAGGCCTACATAAAACGTAGCAATGACGTTGCCGCCGAGTATACCGACGAAATCATTGATTACGGTAAGGAGCGGAAGCATGATGAGCGCGGCGAGCACGCGCGGGGTCACCAGCTTCTTGATCGGATCAGTGCCAAGGGTGTTGAGGGCGTCGATCTGCTCCGTCACCCGCATCGAGCCCAGCTGCGCGGCGATCCCCGAGCCGACCCGACCCGCAACCATCAGCCCGGCGAGGACCGGGCCAAGCTCGCGGATCATCGATCCGGCGATGATGCGGCCGATCAACGCCGTCTGCCCGAACGCCTGGAGCTGCACCGACATCTGGAGCGCCAGCACCATTCCGGTGAAGAATCCGGTAAGCAGCACGATGCCCAGCGAGCCCACGCCAATCGCGTTCATCTGCTGGATGGTGTCCGAGGCATAGAACGGCTTGACGAAGATGAACCCGATCGCCTTTCCAGCCAGCGCGAAGTATTCCTGCAGCGCATAGACGACGTTCTTCGCTGAGTTGTTGAGTCTTTCCAGGATCAAATAGGGATGGTGAAGGTTGTTGTGACGGTACGCCTTACGCCGGGGGGGCTGCAAGGGGAATCTTGAGGCTGACAGCGCGGGCCCCTCTGGAAGTTAGGTGTCTCCCGCCGATACTGGCAGTGACGACCGTCCCCCTTGATGGCCGCTTCCGTTTAAATTCCCCCGATGATCGAAACCATCTCACGCGACCGTCTGATTGAGCTGCTTGAGCTCGGAACCGAGCAGCGCATCGCGATCATCGGCGACGCCATGCTCGACGTGTACCTGCGGGGCGACGTCGACCGGGTTTCTCCCGAGGCTCCGGTGCCGGTGGTCCGCATCCGCGACAAGGAGCTGGCCCTGGGCGGCGCGGCCAACGTCGCGCAGAATGTCGCGGCGATCGGGGCGAGCGCCGATCTCGTGTCCGCCGTGGGCCAGGACGCCGAGGGACAAGTGATCGCTTCGCTCTTGCGGGAGATCGAAGCGAACGCGAAGTCGCTGGTAACCGTCGCACGCCGCACCACGACCAAGACCCGCGTCCTCGCACGCTCGCAGCAGATCGTGCGCTTCGACGAAGAGGAGGATGCCGACATCACCGGCGACGAGGTGGTTCGCCTGGTCAATGCGGCCATCACGGCGATCGATGCCGCCGATGCGCTCGTGCTCGAGGACTACAACAAGGGCGTACTCACGCCGGCGCTCATCACGCCGGCGATGGAGCACGCGAAACGGCGAGAGATACCGGTGGTGGTCGATCCGAAGTACCGGAATTTCTTCGCTTATCGCGGCGCAACCATCTTCAAGCCCAACCGGCGCGAGCTCGAGTCCGCCCTTGGCGCGGCGTTCGACGTCGAGAATCCTGATTCGCTTCCGGAATGGTTTCACAAGCTCGGTGTCGACCACCTCCTGCTTACCCTCGGCGATGCGGGCATGGCGCTGGTGGCAGCCGACGGCGAGGTCGGTCGGGTGCCGACGACCGCGCGCGAGGTGTACGACGTCGTCGGCGCGGGGGACACCGTGACCGCGTACCTGGCCACGATGCTCGCCTCGGGGGCGACTCCGGCGGAAGCCGCCGTGATCGCCAATTTCGCCGCCGGGGTCGAGGTTGCGAAGCTAGGCGCGGCGACGGTGAGCATCGACGAGGTCATCAATGCGTACGACCTGTTCGGGACTCCTGAAGCGACCGTCGCGTAGGCATTCTGACCAGGGAAAAGTGTTGCCGTCGATGAAGCCGTTCATCGCCATTGCCTTTCTGTTTGCAGGAGCCGGCAGCGTTTCCGCGCAGGCGAGCGCCGATACGGTGTCGCGGATCGCGGCGCAGCCTTCGTCGGTTTTCGCGGTCCCCAGCGGGCGGCCCGATGCGTGTCCCATCAATGGCAATCAGCTGGGCGCTGTTCGGGCCGGCATCGCGACGGCGTTCGTCGGCGGTAACGCGTACCTGTACCATTACTTCAAGAATGCGTGGTGGTCGGGCGAGCGCGCCGAGGGGTTTGTCTGGAATGCGGACTGGGACATGGAGTTCCGCGACCAGGACAAGTTCGGGCACATGCTCGGCGGGTATCACCTCACTAGGGTTGGATACGCCGGTCTGCGCACGGCGTGCGTGTCGAAGCGAAAGGCTCTGATCGCAAGCGCGACCTACGCCGCGCTGTTCCAGCTGCAGATCGAGATCTTCGATGCCCGCTTCAAGAAATTCGGGTTCTCGTATCCGGACCTGATCGCCAATACGGCCGGGCAGGTATTAGCTGTCGCCCAGGAGCTGAATCCGCGTCTCGAGGCGGTGAAGCCTACGTTTTCATATCGCCAGACGCGGGCGCTCAAGAACAAGCTCCCCAGTTCCGAGCTGCGTCCGTCGATCGACTATTCGGGGCAGACGTACTGGTTTTCAACGGACGTGAATCGACTGCTGCCCGAGGGGGCGAAGCCTTACTGGCCATCCTTCATCAGGCTGTCCGCCGGGCACTCGATAACCGACTGGAACGACGTGACAGGCGCCCCCATTCGCGCGAAACGAAAGATTCTGCTCTCGCTCGATCTGGATCCCGGGAAGTTGCCCGGCAACGCACCTCTCTGGCGATCGATCAAGAGCACTCTCAGCTATTATCGGTTCCCCGCACCGGCGATTCAAATCACCCCGAGCCTCGACATAGTTCCGTGGTATCGATGAGTGCGCGCGCCTCATTCGTCTGCATCGCCGTGTTCGCTTTGAACCTCGGGGCGCAGGGCTCGCCGTACGTGCCGCTCGACGACATCGCGTACAGATATGTCGACGCGATGATGGCGCGTGGAGAGTTCCGGAATCTTTCGGCACTGGAGCGGCCGTACACGGTGAGTGATCTGCTCCTGGCTATCGACAACGCCCGCGGGGCAGCGACCAGCGCGCGGATATTCGGCTACCTCGACGCCCTTGAAACAGTCGTCGCAAAGTATTCGCCGCGCCCGCGCCCGCGTGTAGTTCGCCAACCAGTCGGTCTTCCCGACACGTCAAAGTACCTTATCGTCCACACGGCTCGGGGGCAGGGATGCGGGTTCACCGCCGGCGTCTGCGATTCCCAACTACCTCCGGACTCGATGCGCACACGGGAGAAGACGCCACACGACAGTACGGCGCACCGTGCTGAAAGTTCTCAATCCAATCCGTTCCGCGCCCGAGCCACGGTGAACTTCTACGGAACCGCCCAGACCTCGTCGCGCCGGGAGCTAATGCGCGCGACGGATGCGAGGAGCTTCAGTCCGGCTGCAACGATCCGGATAATGATTGCTGGCGGTCCGATTGCGGCGTCGATCCGTCCCCTCATCGACACGGGACTCAACGAGGACATAGAGTTTGCCGGACGTCGCGACCGGACGCTGGCAGCCAGGACTGAGGATGGGTACGTGACAGGGCAGTGGAAGTATGCCGAGCTGTTTTTCGGCCGCGCGGCCCGGAACTGGGGGCCGCCTGCGCTGTACGGTCTGCAGCTCGGGAATTACGCGTACACCTACGATCATCTGTACGCCCGTATCGGTACCGACAAGTTTCATTTTGCCACCGTCATCACGCGACTGGAGGACTATCGCGACGCTGCGGCAGTCGCGACGCAGAGATACTTTTCGATCCATCGGCTGGCGCTGCGGCATGGAGCATGGGAGATCGCGGCAACGGAGAGCTACCTCTACTCCGGGGTCGGGAGGACATTCGAGCCGAGCCTGGCAAACCCGTTCAATGTCTACTCGCTGTCGTGGCGCAACGAGTCGCAGGAGGGGAACCTCGGTCTCGGTCTCGAGACATCCTTTCGCTCGCGAAACGGAACCCTCGCAGCCCACGTATTTCTGGACGATCTCCAGATCGACCGCTGTGAAGAAATCTGCAGTGAGCCTTCGTCGTATGGATTGACCCTGAGCGCCGAGGGGCTACCGCTTTCCGGAGACCTGCGGTGGTTCGCCTCTTACGCGAGGGTCTCATACCTCACTTACCGGACGCCGAATCCGTCCGAGCGGTACGCAGCCTTTCAGATCGGGCTCGGGCAGGGCTTCAGCGATTTTGACGAGGTCCGAATCGGCCTCGATCTCGCTGTGGTTCCGCGCACGCCCCTGCGCGCCTATATCGCGCATCGCCGTCAGGGCGAGGGGGATTATCGTGACCCGTTTCCGCCGTCGACGGAATATGCTACGACGCCGGGAATCTTCGGAGGAAGGGTGTCCGGCATCACGCGTTTCGGGATCAGCGGCGCATCCCGGTGGCACGATTTCGAGCTGTCGGGGGATGTTGGCGTCAACCGGGT
>DASTTD010000456.1:0-6278 GCA_035760325.1 Gemmatimonadaceae bacterium | reverse complement strand
ATCGGAAGCATCGGGACACCCGCGCGGCGGGCGAGCGCGGCTCCATTACGCTGCAACGCGCCCAGATCGATCTCGACCCGGGCGCGAGTAATTACAGGCTGCATTGACGCTTCATTTACGGTGCGGATAGTATACGCGCGCTACCCTGCCCCTTCAAGAATTTCGCTCCCTCCGGCCGCATCTCATGGACGAGACATTCTCACTCGACGACACGCTTTCCCTCATGCACGACCTTCGCCGCCGCTGCGACTGGGATGCGGCGCAGACGCACGAGTCGCTCCGCCCTTACCTCCTCGAGGAAGCGCACGAGCTCGACGACGCCATTCGGCTCGGCGACGACGAGATGCTGCGCGAGGAGCTGGGTGACGTGCTGCTGCAGATTCTCTTTCATTCGGTGCTCGCCGAAGAACGAGGAGCTTTTTCTCTTCACGATGTTGCAAGCGGTCTCATCATGAAGATGCGTGGCCGCCATCCGCATCTTTACGGCGACGCGGTGAAGGAGCCGTGGGAGAGAATGAAGTCGAAGCAGCGCCGCGGCATCGGGGAGGGACTGCCCGCGGCGCTGCCAGGCCTCCATCGGGCCCACCGGCTTCAGGACCGTGCCGCCGGCGTAGGCTTCGACTGGCCCGATGTCACCGGTCCCGCCGCCAAAGTCGAGGAGGAGCTGGCGGAGGTGAGAGAGGAGCTGGCCGGGTCGCCGCCCCCGACCAACGCCGGCTCAGCGCCCGTTTACGACGACCGTCACTACAAACTCGAGGCGGAGCTCGGCGATCTTCTTTTCGCCGTTGTGAACCTGTGCAGAAAGGCGGGCGTGCACGCGTCCATCGCGCTGGACAAAGCGAACGCGAAGTTCGAGCTCCGGTTTCAGCGCATGGAACAGATGGCGGCTGCACGCGGGCTCGACATGGCCGGAGCGGGACTCGCACGGCTCGACGCGCTATGGGATGAAGCAAAAGTGGAGGAGCGCTCAGGCCGCTGATGTCGCTCACCGGAGGAGCGCTCAGGCCGGTGATGGCGCTCACTGGAGGAGCGCTCAGGCCGGTGATGGCGCTCACGGGGTATGCGGTACGCTCCGTGCAGCGTGACCGCGAATCTTTCCTGAACGGAGACGCGGGTGAGCAAACTTCTGCGCGGGCTTGCCGCCGGATATGGCGCGAAGAAACTGGGGGGCGGGTGTTTCAGCACGGTACTGATTTTTATTCTGCTGTGGTGGCTGCTTGGCTACTTCGGAATCTTCAGCTGACGGCTTGCTCGAGATCGTCGGCGCGGCGTTCGAGAGCGACCGCGCCTGGTTCGTCGCCCAACCTCCGCCTGGCCGCAGCCTGAACGCGGATCAGGTCCGACCATAGCGAGACCCGCCTTGGATCGGCGATGAGGGACGCGGCGGAGACCGGGTCCAGCGAAGACAACAGGCCGTGGCGCGGGCCAAGAAGTTCCCCGATCGCGGCGCCGGCATCCCGCTCGATTTCCGCAGGAGCCGCTTCAGCGCTCAAGGCTTCGCGCAGCCGGCGTAACGCCTCGGCGACCTGGCGAATCAATCTCAGCAGATAATCTTCGCGCTGAGAGGACATTCAGAGACCCCGCTCGTGTCGGGCCGCTAGGGCCGCAGACGGTTCATAGTGCGCGGAAACGCGATCGCCTCTCTGATGTGGTGGATCCCGCAGATCCATCCCACCGTCCTCTCCAGGCCGAGCCCGAACCCGGCGTGGACGAAGGTTCCGTACTTCCTGAGGTCCAGATACCAGCTGTACGCCTCCACGGGCAATCCTTCCTCGTGGATGCGGGCCAGCAGCTTGTCGTGGTCGTCTTCGCGCTGGGATCCACCGATGATCTCGCCATATCCCTCGGGGGCCAGGCAGTCATCGCAGAGCACCGTGCGCGGGTCGTCGGGATTCTCCTTCATGTAGAAGGCCTTCGCTTCCTTCGGATAGTTCCTGATGAAAACGGGGCGGTCGTATCCCTCGACGAGCAGAGCTTCGTCTTCCGCGCCCAGATCCTCGCCCCATTCGACCGCGCTTCCCTTCGACTGGAGAATTTTCACCGCGTCCGTGTAATCGATGCGCGGAAACGGCGGCTTGACGGTCTCGAGCTTCGACACATCGCGCTCGAGCTCCGTGAGCTCGGCACGGCGGCGATCGAGGCACCGCGCGACGATGTACGACACGAACTCCTCCTGAAGCCGCATGTTGTCCTCGGAGTCGTTGAACGCAACCTCCGGCTCCACCATCCAGAACTCGGTGAGGTGCCGGCGTGTCTTCGATTTTTCCGCGCGGAACGTCGGGCCGAAGCAATAGATCTTTCCGAGCGCCGCGGCGGCTGCCTCTCCGTACAGCTGACCGGTTTGGGCGAGATACGCGGTACCTTCGTCGAAATACTCGGTCGCGAAGAGTCCACTCCGCTCACCGATGGCGGCGGTGAGGATCGGCGTGTCGACGAGTGTGAAGTCGCGCTCGTAGAAGAAATCCCGGATCGCCTGCTCCGTCTCGTGGCGTACGCGCGCGATCGCGCGCTGCCGCGGAGTCCGCAGCCAGAAGTGCCGGTTATCGAGGAGGAAATCGATACCGTGCTCTTTGGGCTGGATCGGGTAATCGATTGGACTGGCGCCAAGCAGCGTGAGGGCGCGAACGCCGAGCTCGTAGCCCCCGGGCGCGCGGGTATCCGCCTTGACCTCGCCTTCCACCTCGATGCTTGCTTCCTGCGTCAGCCGTCCGAACGAATCCCAGCTCTCCGCCGGAACGACGCTCTTCACGACGACAGCCTGAAGCAGGCCGGTGCCATCCCGCATCACCACAAAAGCCACCTTGCCGGACGACCGCAGGTGGTTGACCCATCCGCGCACGCGCACGACCCCGCCGACGTGCCGTGGCAGCTCCGATATTCGAGAGTAGTTATTGCTCATGTCGGGTTGCTGATTGCAATCATGCGGCCTGAGAGTACCACTTGTTCAAGGTTCCGTCCACTTCCGCAGCGCGGTATCTTACGCGCTTGCCACGCAAATATTGTCACACTGTGCCGGGATGACGTTGAGCCAGCCGGAGAGCAGGTCGCGAGCGTGATTTCGAACACGTTCGGTGGAGTCTTACCCAGGTGACTCTGCGCGCGCGCCTCGGATGGGGACTATTCCTGATCGTCCTCGTCCTCGTCATCCCTTTGCTGATCTCGCTCAGGTCGCTCAAGCAACTCTACGATACCAGCCGCGTCCTCCGTGATCGCGAATTCGCGGCATCGCTGCTGCTCGGATCGTTCAGGGAGCGCACGGACGACACCCGCCGTGCGGAAGACGCGCTGCTGTTCATCCACGATCGGAGCAGCGCGACCAGGATGCAGAGGCAGATCGATGGGCTGGTTGCCTTCACGGATTCCCTCGAGCGCTACAACCTCGATTTCTCCGCCACGCGGATCCGTGCCGCGCTCGATACGCTGCGCGCCGCCTCGCGTGAGGAATACGAAGCGGCTGACGCGGGACGCAGCGCCGCCGCGGAGCAAATTTCCGCACAGCGTACCCGTCCGGCGATAGCGGCGGTGGACAGCGCGCTCGGCGCGAGCGCGACGACACTCCGCATCAGGACCCGACAGGCGGTAGCGGACGCCACCGACGCGACCCGGAACGCCGAGCGACTCGTGACGGTGGCGTTGATCGTCGCGCTGATCCTCGCGTTCATCATCGCCATCCGCCTCACGACTTTCATCAGCCGGCCCGTCCGGAAGCTGCAGGAGGGCATGCACGCCGTCGCGGAAGGCGACCTCAGCCGCGATCTGGGTCTGTCGCCCAAGCGCGGGGACGAGTTCGGACGCCTTGCGTCGAGCTACCGGTCGATGGTGACGCAGCTGTCAGAGCTGGAGAGGCTCCGGGCCGAATTCGTCGGCGTCGCATCCCACGAGCTCAAGACGCCTATCAACGTCATGCTGGGGTACCTCGAGCTGCTCCAGGAAGGGATCTACGGGGAGCTTTCCGGCAAGCAGCGCGAGATTCTGAAGACGATCACGAAGCAGGCGAACACCCTCACCCGTCTGGTCAAGCGGCTGCTGGACATCAGCCGCTTCGAGGCCAGCGGCGGCAAGATCGACGCGCGCCAGGTCGATCTCCAGAAGCTGCTGACCACGCTGGAAAGCTCCTTCTCCGTCCTGGCGGCTCAGCGTGAGATTTCCTTCAGCGTGGAGCACGGGGAGAGTCTGCCGGCCACCGTTCTCTGGGACGAGGACAGAATCAACGAAGTGCTCGGAAACCTGATCTCCAACGCCTTCAAGTTCACGCCGCGGGGAGGCAATGTGGCGATCAAGGCGGTGGCGAAGGACCGGGGGGTCTCGATTACCGTCGCCGACAGCGGGGCGGGGATCTCCGCGGATCAGCTACCGCATATCTTCGACAAGTTCTTTCAGGCCGATAATCAGGCACAGGCCGCCACCAAGGGAACCGGTTTAGGCCTGGCGATTGCGAAAGAAATCGTGGAAGCGCACGGCGGGGATATCGCAGTCGAAAGCCGCGTCGGGGAAGGAACCACGTTCGTAGTCACACTTCCGGTTGAACCGCCGCTGGAAAAGAGAAGGCGGGAGCGCGTGTCGACACGCAGGGGAGCGGCATGAGGAATTTTGTCATATCAGCGGTGACTCTGTTGGTCGGAGCGGCGTGCGCCGCTCTCCCGCGCATGGAGCCAACCCTGCTCGAGCGCGACTGGAGTCGTACGCGCGCGGAGACGCGGCGAAACGTCGAGGCCGGCAACTACCACGCTGCCGACAGGCTGCTGGCCGAGTTCGCGCGCGTCCATCCTGATACGCGGGAGGCGCGCGAGACCGCCTTCTGGCGTGGGGCCTACCTCGTAGACCCCGCTAATACCCTCGGCTCACTGTCGGGCGGGATAGCCGCGCTCGACGGGTATCTGGCCTCCGAACCCAACGGTTGGTATCGCAACGAAGCCGAGGTGCTGAGACGCACCGCCATCGCGGCGCAGGGGCTCGCGGCCGGGGCAAGCCGGAACTGGATCGACACGGTGGTGATCGTCACACCCGCGCGCGACAGCGATCCTCCGCGGCGACGGAGCCGCGATGAAGAAATCGCGGAGCTCCGGAGTCAGCTCGCCCGCAGCAAGACGGAGCTCGCAGAAGCTCAGGCCGAGCTGGACCGAATCAAGAAACGGCTGGCGAACCCCAGTCCCTGAAGCGCGGTCTATCCCACTCTGAACAGCTCCAGCGCGCGCGCATAGCGCGACGCGAGCACTCGCCGCACCCCCGCGTTTTCGCGCGCGGCGAGATCGGGATCGCGCTCGAGCAACACCTCAGCGGCGTGTCGGGCCTTGACGCTGAGCTCCTCGTCGCGAACAGGATCTGCAACCCTGAAAGTGGCGGCTCCGCTCTGCTCCTCGCCAAACAGATTTCCCATGCCTCGCAGGCGCAAGTCGGCGCGGGCGATCTCGAACCCATCATCGGTACCGACGAAAATTCCGAGTCGCTCGGCGGCTTCGTCACCGACGTCTCCGAGGAGGATGCAGTACGAGGCGTCCGCACCCCGCCCGACGCGTCCGCGCAGCTGATGCAGCTGCGAGAGTCCGAAGCGCTCCGGGTGCTCAACGAGCATCACTGTCGCGTTCGCCACATCGATGCCGACCTCGATGACGGTGGTCGACACCAGGATGTCGATCGTTCCATCCCTGAACGCCCTCATGGTTTTTTCGCGTTCGTCGGCAGGTACCCGCCCGTGAATCAGCGCGACGACACGCCCCGCGAATGGCCCGGCGGAAAGCTGCTCGTACATTGTCGTTGCCGCCTTGAGATCCGTCTTCTCGGACTCCTCGATGACCGGATAAACGACGTATGCCTGGCGTCCGTTCGCGGTCTCCCGCGCCACGAACTGCAGCACTCGCTCGCGCGCCGACTCAGGTCGCATCACGGTCGTGACCGGCTGTCGGCCGGCGGGCCTCTCGTCGAGCGTGCTGACGTCGAGGTCGCCGTAGAATGTGAGCGCGAGCGACCGCGGAATCGGGGTCGCGCTCATCAGGAGCACATCGGGGGTCTGGCCCTTGGCGGAAATCGCCGCCCGCTGCCCGACCCCGAAACGGTGCTGCTCGTCGATGGTAACGAAGCCGAGCTTCGAGAACACCGCCGTTTCCTGGACGAGCGCGTGCGTTCCAACGGCGAGCACGGGCTCGGTCGATGCGAGCTTCGCCGCGGCGGCCCGGCGCGCTTTCGTGGCGACGCTCCCCGTTACGAGAACGGGCTCGATACCCAGCGGCTCGAGGAGCCTGGTGAAAGTGCGCGCATGCTGCTCCGCCAGAAGCTCCGTC
>DASTTD010000455.1:0-3006 GCA_035760325.1 Gemmatimonadaceae bacterium | reverse complement strand
CTCGAGCATGCTTCAGATGCAATCTTCCTGCTCGATGCAAGCGGCACGATTTCCTATGTGAGTCCGTCGACGGAGCGTCTCACGAGCCGCGCATCGGTTGCGCTTCTCGGAAAGCGGCTGGTGGATCTGATACATCCGGAGGACCGCGACGCGGTACGGGCAGCACTCGAGAGCATTGGAAACCGGCCGAGAAGCCCGGCACCTTTCCGCTACCGGGTCGAGCTGCCCGAGACGGGATGGCGCACGTTCTCGGCGATCGGCCGAAACCTTTTGGACGAAGACGTTGTCGGTGGCATCATCGTCAACGCGCGCGACGTCACGGAGCAGGAGAAAGCCGAAAATCTCTTCAGGCAATCCCAGAAGATGGAAGCCCTCGGTCAGCTCGTCGGCGGGATCGCCCACGACTTCAATAATCTCCTCACAGTCATGACCGTCTCCAGCTCGATGCTGCTGGAGGACCTCGGGGCGGACGACAGCCGACGCGCCGATGTCCAGGAAATTTGCGACGCAACCGAGCGGGCAGCGGCGCTTACCAACCAGCTCCTGGTCTTCAGCCGAAAACAGGTGATGCAGCCGCGCAACATCAGGCTCAACGAGTCGATCGAGCACGTCCAGCGGTTGCTGCGCAGACTGATCGGCGACGACATCGAGCTCTCGACTGCTCTGGATGAGGATCTTGCGGCCATTCACGCCGACCCGGGGCAGATCGAGCAGGTACTGATCAATCTCGTCGTGAATGCGCGCGACGCAATGCCCGAGGGAGGGAAGATTCGGATTGCTACCAGCAACGTAGAGCTCGCGGAACAGCGCGAAGGGCGACGTGTCGGAGCACCGGCCGGTAAGTACGTGCTGCTTTCGGTTAGTGACACGGGCAGCGGGATGACACCTGAAGTTCAGGAGCATCTGTTCGAGCCGTTCTTTACGACGAAGGAGCAAGGCAAGGGAACCGGCCTTGGCCTCTCGACCGTACACGGGATCGTCAAACAGTCCGGCGGGGATCTGTGGGTGTACTCCGAAATCGGGCAGGGCACGACGTTCAAGGTCTACTTCCCCGCGCTTTCATCCGATGCTGCTCCGGACCCAGATCGCACCTCCGCACAGCCGGTGAAACGAGGCCGTGAAACCGTTCTCCTCGTTGAGGACGACGCGAAGCTCATCCTGCTGTCGGCAAGAATTCTGGAAGGGCTCGACTACACCGTGATGCTGGCGCGGAATGGGCAGGAGGCACTCGAGATCATCGCCGCTCATGGCGACCGGATCAACGTCGTTGTCACGGATGTCGTGATGCCGGTGATGAGCGGCAGACCTCTCATCGAGAAATTACGGGAGATCTACCCGGAACTGCGATTCCTTTTCATGTCAGGGTATACCGCCGACGAAGTGACCCGCCGCGGAATTCTGGAGGGGCAGTCACCGTTCCTCCAGAAACCGTTCACCCCGGAGCAGCTGGGGCGGAAGATTCGTGAGGTTCTGGACCAACCGGCGCACGTTACAAGCAGCAAGCTGGCCGACTGAAGCTCGAGTCCGGTTCTCGACGTCCACATGCGTTTCGGACTCCGGAGTAGAGTTGCATTGCAAGGCCAGTGCGGCGTACCCCCCACGGCTTTTTAACGGTCACGTCCGAGGCGAGGCGCTGACACCGGTAGCCGCGTCCAAAGGCGCCGACCACGCGGCTGGACGATGGCACGAGGCGCAAGGCGAAGGTTGCGGCGGGATTGGCTGTCATTCAGTCGTGTGATCGCTTGGCCGTCGCCGCCTGTCGCCCCGGTCACCGCGTCTTTCCGTCGCCTGAGCTGGGGGGTCAGCGGGCTCACCTTCTCCGCCGCGCGGAAGAGAAAGCGTGAACCGCGCTCCTTTCCCTTCAGCGCTCTCCACTGTGAGATCGCCCTTCATCGCTCGGGCCAGGTCGCGGCTTATCGCCAGCCCAAGCCCGACCCCTCCCGCGCGATCGGGCAGTCCTTCATGCAACTGCATGAATGGCTCGAAGATCGTCTCGTGCTTCGCCTCGTCAATCCCGCTACCGGTGTCGCTTACTCGTATCGTGACAAACTCCTGGTTCGTCCCGCAGTCGGCGCTGATATGGCCACCCGCCGGGGTGAACTTGATGGCGTTGGACAAAAGATTGACCAGAATCTGCTTGACCCGTTCGGGATCTGCATGAGCCAGTAGACTTTCGTTTCCGGAAATCCCATCGAATGTGAGGCCCTTCTGGCCGAAAAGCGGTTCGACCAGCTCGACGGCCTGACGGATTGTCTCGCAGGCTTTGATGTCGATGAGGTTGTACGACACGCGTCCGCTGCCGATCCGCGCGAAGGTGAGGATTTCGGTAATGAGCAGCGCCAGGTGCTCCTGATTTGTCTTTACGCGCACGAAATCAGCGTGCTGTCGCTCGGTCACCGGCCCGCGCAGCCCCATGTCGAGGATCTCTATGTAGCCGCCAATGGCGTTGAGTGGCGTCCGCAGCTCGTGGCTCATTGCGCCGAGGAACGCCGTCTTGGCTTTGTTCGCTGCCTCGGCACTGCGCTGGAGTACCAGCGCCAGGTCATAGACCTGCGCGTTGTCGAGGGCAAGCGCTCCACGAGCCGCCAGGTCTTCGGCAAGCTGAATGTCCGCCGGGCTGTAAGACGAAGCATGTTGCTCGCTGACGAAGGTGATGGCGCCAAGGAGCCGCGTCCTGGCGGTCAGCGGCACCGTCAGCAGTGATCCAATACCGAGCTGACGAAGGGTGTACAGGTTCTCCACGCTGTGGGCACTCGCGGCCAGTGTCGCCTCGATATCCTCGTTGATAGCGACGGTCCGTGCTTCGCGCAGCATCGCCGGTGCCCCAAAGGCATCGTCTGCCTCCGGCCGCCAGGTTGCTTCGAGTCGTTGCGCGAGCTTCTGCTTTTCGGGATCAGGGTGATAGATCCCAAGACGGTGAATCGCGCCACCTTCCTCGAGGATATCCACGATGCACCACGCATTCAGAGTTGGCAAAGCAAGTTTCGTCAGCGCCAGCAGGGTGCT
>DASTTD010000454.1:0-2206 GCA_035760325.1 Gemmatimonadaceae bacterium | reverse complement strand
CTGATCACCATCAGCACGATCACCGGAAACGTGAAGTAATTGTTGTGGATCGATACCCGTTTCGCGCGCGCAGAGACGGCGGGATCCGCTCCACGGCCCTCGGCCACCGACGCGACGAGCTCCCGCTGTGAGGGCACGATCGTCAGCACGACATTGGCGGCCATGATGGTTCCGAGCATTGCGCCGACGTGGAGAAAGGCGGCGCGGCCGCTCAGCAGCTGAGTGAGCGCAATGCTGATCGCGGTCAGCCCGGCGAGCCAGGTGGCCAACGCCAGGCGCGGCGCGCGCGGCGCGACGAATCGCTGCATCGATTCGTAGAGTGCTAATCCTCCCACGATCGCCGAAAGGCTGACGAGGACGGCAGTTCCATGACCGAGAGGGGCGACGGTGGCGTCGGCGAGGGCGGCGCGGCCGCCGAAATAATAGACGACGACGAGCAGGACCAGGCCGCTCCACCACGTGGTGTAAGCCTGCCACTTGAACCAGTGCAGCGGGCGCGGCAGCGGCTGGCCGCCGAGGAGCGTCTTCTCGACGTAGTAGAAGGCGCCACTGTGCAGCAGCCAGATGTTGCCGAGCGTTCCCGGCGCGCCCGGGCTTCCCGACGCTTCGGGTGACGCGGGGCGCAGATTCCGATCGAGCCAGTTGAAGAGCAGCGAATTCCCGGCCCACATGATGGCGGCTATCACGTGAATCCACCGGGCCACCAGATCGACGAGCTCGATAGCCTGTCCGCTCACTTTCTGCCGCGCATGATCTTCACGAAGGATCGACCGCGGAACTCGTCCGCGGTGAGTCCGGTCATCGCGAGCGCTTCTTCTTCGGTGATAGCTCCGGAGTTGATGCCGCGCAGAAAGAAATTGAGGAGCCCCTGGCCGGTCGCGGCATCGTCGAAGACATCGCCGATGAGCGTTGCCTGCGCGGCCTTGCCGACGAAGTTGCTGAGACGAACGCCTGCCGCATCGATTCCGTCGAGAAAAAAGCTGTAAAGTGCGGCGTAACGCGTCACGAGCTGCGCCGGGTGGAGATCCCACCCCTGATAGAATCCGCCGGCGAGCGAGTGGCGTACGTCGTCGAAGTGAAGGCGCCACGCCCGATGCACGCTCGCGGCGTTCTCGTCTTCCTGTTTTTTGGTGAGCTTCGAGCCGCCCTTTTGTTCACGGTGGACGGGAACCGGCATCACCGTGGTGGAGCCATCGGACAGCCACACATCGGTGCCCGCGAAGGCGACCTGCATGAAGTGCTTCGCGAACTCGCAGGCGGGATGCTGCATGCGCTGATGCGCCGCGGTGATGTTGATGCCGGCCGTGTAATCATAGGTTCCGAAGTGAGCGCCTCTGAGCCTCCCATCGGACGCTTCGAGAATGCGCGGCAGCAGCGAGCGGCCGCCGGTGTCGAGCACGATCTGCGGAGTCTCGACCATCGCCTCGAACAGTAGTGTTCCGCCGGCGAGGCCGAGTTTGCGCTCCAGTTCCCGCAGCACTGAGACGGTGTACTCGACCTGCTCGAGAATCGTGATTTTGGGTATCGTGACCACCCACCCGTCAGGCAGCTTGCCGCCGGATTCCTCGACGAGTGCCGTAAGAACGAGATCGAGTGTCCGAATGCTGCGCGCGCGCAGCTCCTCGTTGAGCGGCTTGACGCGCATACCGATGAATGGCGACAGCGTCGTCTCGCGGATGCCTTTGGCCACCTCCCGTGCCACGACGAGTGCGTGCTGGTCCTCCTCGGCGTCGGGACGATTGCCGTAGCCGTCCTCGAAGTCGATGCGGAAATCCTCGATCGGCTCGCGCGCGAGCTTGTCGCGGACGCGGCGATCGATCGTTGGCAGCGCCGGATGGTCGGAGATGCCAAGTGCGGCGCCGAGCGCGTCAGGCGTGGACGCGTACTGATCGATCGCGCGAAGAGCGATGGATCCGAGCTTGGGCACGGAGTCGGACTTGAAGAGCTGTGCACCGCCATAAACCGTGTGTACCGGCTGGCGGCCGGGACTTTCGCCGGGGTGCGCCCTCGCGAAGGCCAGATTTGCTTCGCGGAGCGCCGCCGATGCCTCGGCGAGCGCGGAGTAGTCGAGGCTTGTCGTCATACGATGAGAACCGTCTTAGGCTGCGGTAGTCTGGTCATCCGTTGTAGATCGTTCCGCCCCTGGCGCGGTACATCTCGAGCACGGCTCGCGCCTCATCCCGCAGCACGTTGCGCACGATCCGGA
>DASTTD010000453.1:0-2173 GCA_035760325.1 Gemmatimonadaceae bacterium | reverse complement strand
GAAATGCCGATAAGGTGCTTCAGCCTTCTGTTGTTGACCGCGTAGCGAAACACATAGAGTCCGCGCGCGGCGAGAGTCCCGCGGATCAACGAATCGAGCACGGGAGAAGTGGGATGACTACCCGCCGACAATGGACGCGGGGGCGTGGTCGCGGTCGGTGTGGAAGTAGCTGCTGTGTCGGGACGCTGAGTGACGCTTGGCTGAGTGACGGCCGGCGGAGTCTGCGCTGCTGTCGTCGCAACCCGCTGCTCCGAGGTATCCGCTACCGATGCCGGGACCGTGGTTGCTGGATTGGTGCCCGAGCCGGGAATCGGGTTGCCGGCGCCCGCATCGCGGGTTCCCGCGCATGCCATAGCGGTAACCACGAGAAAAAACGGCGGCAGACTCTGCAGGTGCATGATATCTATTGTAGGGTTTCCGCAATCTAACACGCGTCCCGCGGCGAATCGTAAGTCGCTGGTCAGTATATATTTGGGCAGCGATGCGATCCTTTTCCGTCCTTATCCTCGCGGTGACCGGAGCCTGTGCGCTCCCGGCTCCTCCGCCACCCCTGGCGGAGTTCCTCGTTTCGGCCGGCGATCAGACTTACTGGGTGCAGAGCGACCACCTCGGCCTGAAGATCCGTGGATCGCCGCTCATTCTCGCGCGCACCGGCGGCAAGTACTACGAGGTGTACGTTGGCGAGGTCGACTTTTCGTATCCGCGCGCGCTATTTGTCGCCGAGCGAGTCTTTCGTCGCGAGATCGCCAGTGGAGATTCGGCGGTGATCTTCGATGATTCCGCGGTTCTGGCAATGGCTGCCGACTACCGGCGCAAACACCCGGGCCAGCGGCTGCTCGGCCCCGATGAGGAGCCCGACGACGAAATGGACATCGCCGCCGTCGGCGAGACGGACATACTCAACGTGCTCGGCGCGTACGTCGCCGTCGAGCATCGCCTCTCGGTCGGCCGCGTCGAGGGCGGGGATCAGGAGGATACGACACGCAGCATCGTCGATATACGGACGGGCAAACCCGTCAGACTGGAGCACGTTCTCGCGGACTCCAGCGTGCGGGAGGCAGCTGGCGAAGGAAGCCTGGAGTCGCGCAAGTGGAAGCACGGCGGCTATGACGTGGTGTCGCGCTACGATTCGGCGCGCAACAGCAATGCGCTGTTGTTGCGCGATCGCCGCGGGAGAGAGTGGAAGCTGGGCACGATCGCGTCGAGCATGGTTCAGATCTTCTGGCTCGACGCACCCGTCGTGGACCCGAAGACTCGCTCCGCCCTCTCGAATGCCTTCAACGAAGCGACCGCGTACGGTGGCGCCGTAAAGCAGGTTTTGCGCAAGCGGCTTCCACCGCGGCTACCGCCCGCGAGCTACTCGCGGACCGTCGGCCGGCGCGCTTGACCCAGTCGAGAACGGCGCGTCCGGTCCGCGAAACTCAGCACGAGACCGCGCAGCTGATGATGCCACAGCACGCGAACGTCCTCGGTCACGTGTTCGGTGGAGTCGTGCTCTCGATGATGGACACGACCGCCGCCGTTTCGGCCATCAGGCACGCACGAATGGCGTGTGTCACGGTTTCAGTGGACCGCGTCGACTTCCGCGAGCCGATTCACGTCGGCGATCTGGTCGTGATGAAGTCGAGCGTCAACTTCGTGGGCAAGACGTCGATGGAAATCGGCGTCCGCGTGGAAACGGAGAACCTCGTCACCGGCCTGAGGCGGCACACCAATTCGTGCTACCTCACTTTCGTCGCGATCGATCGCAATGGAAAGCCGGTCCCGGTTCCTCCGCTGAAGCCCGAGACCGAGGAGGAGCTGCGACGCTTTCAGGCGGCGAAAGAAAGGCGCGAGAGACGCCTGCAGGAGAGAGTCGCGGAAAACAGGCGCTGAAGGCCGCCCGCGCGGCGGCGAGCAGAGACGCTAGCTCGCCCGATCGATCAGGGGCCGCTGATTGGAAATCGGCATCGAGCGGCGGAACAGCAGCTGAAGCTTCTCGTCGGTGAGCGACTGCATGACTTTCTCACGCGAGACCCGCGAAGTGACGTTGCGAGACTCCGGGCCGGTCCAGATCAACCACGCGTAGCGGTCGAGGCGGGATGTTTTGCCCGCTGGATGATGAAACACTACCATGGCGTTGCTTGCGCCGGGGACCTGCACCTCGACGCCCCAGTTGGTGCCGTCGGGGGAG
>DASTTD010000452.1:0-3440 GCA_035760325.1 Gemmatimonadaceae bacterium | reverse complement strand
AGCTGCGCGGCGCTGATGCGCTGAGGCATGCCGTATGATAGCTGATTAGCTATCAGAGGACAAGGTTCCTGCCTTCGAAGTTAGTCCGCAGTCCGCAGTTAGTCCGCAGTCCGCAATTAGTCAGCAGTCCGAAATAGTACCTGGTCGATAGTCCGTAGTTGGTCCGCAGTCCGCAGTTAGCCCGCAGTCCGCAGTTAGTCAGCAGTCCGCAATATCACTTCGTCCGCAGTCCGCAATCTTTCTAACCGTCTCAACTCAGCGCCAGCCCCAGCCGCCGCAATCCCTCCTCGAGCACTGTCCTCTCCATTCCGAATCCCAGCCGAAAGTGATCGTCCCCCCCAAAGAACCGCCCCGGCGCGACAAGCGTGTCATACTCAACCAGCAGCCGCTCGACCAACTGATCGACACGACCGTCAGAGAGCTGTACCCATCCAACGGTTCCCGCCTCCGGCCGCACCCATGTCAGCCGCGGATGGCTTTCCACGAACTCGGTGGCGAGCTTCCGATGTGCGTCCACCCTCTTCCGCTGCGACTCGAGCAGCACCGCGGCGTGATCCAGCGCGCGCGCCGCCAGCCGCTCGGCGGGATGCGACATGGACGCGCTGAATAAACCATTCAATCGCTTCATTCGCGTCGCGAGAGCCGGCTCCGCGAGAATCCATCCCGCCCTCAGCGCGGCGAGGCCAAATACCTTGGTGAGGCTTCGCGTCGTAACGAACCGATGCGACAGGTTTATGGCCGACCGCGGCTCGGCGCTCACGCCGTAGAGCCACTCGAGATAAACCTCGTCGGCGAGCACGTGGAAATCGTGCGTGTCAGCGAGTGACGCGAGTCCTTCCAGCTCGGCGCGCGTGGTAAGAGTACCGGTTGGATTGTGCAGGTTGGAGATTATCAGCAGCCGCGTACGCGGCGTGACGGCACGCTCGATCCGGTCGATGTCGAGGCGATACCCATCCTCAGGCCGGCGCACGAATTCGCGAACCTCGCATTGCAGGTATTCGGGCACCACCCGCAGCGGATCGTAGCCCGGACTCTCGAGCAGTACCTGGTCGCCCGGCTCGAGCAGTGCGGCGCAGGCGAGATGATTCGCCATCGACGTGCCGTGCGCGAGGACGACGCAGTCGGCGTCGACGCCGTAGCGCTTCGCGATGCGGTCGAGGAGCGGCTGCCAGCCGTATTCGTTGTCGGCAATCATCGTGAAGTCATCAACCGACGGCGCCAGCAGCTTGACATCGCACGGGACGACCCCGCTGCTCGCCAGGTTGTACCGGACCTTGCTCTGCGCCTTCGACCACTCGAGATAGGTGCTCTCCATCGGCCGGGAGCCTCGAGCGCCCGTGCGAAGCGGCGTGAGCGGCAGCGGCTCCGTCATTCCGACACCTCGACCGACGGCGAGGGCTGGGAACGTATCCTCCCGCGCCAGAACAGAAAGGCCGGAACTCCGGCTGCGATCAGGACGACGCCGAGGAGGGCGTTGCGCGGGTTCGACCAGATGGCGCTGGCGACGACGAACGCCGCGGTGATGATGAAGAGTGCGGGCAACACCGGGTATCCTGGCGCGCGATATGTGTCCGGCGTTTCGGTCCCGTGAATCGGGTCACGGCGCCGATAGACGAAGATCGTGGCGACGATGAGCCCGAAGAATATCCAGTCGCCGAACACCACGTAGTCGAGCAGCTGGCCGTAGGTTCCGGAGAGAACGAGCGCGATCGCCCACACTGCCTGGATGACGATTCCTCCGGCCGGCGTGCGATACCGCGGGTGCAGCTTCGCGGCAAACCGGAAAAACAGGCCGTCGGCAGCCATCGCCTGGAGCATCCGTGGCGCGGACAGTATCCCGCTGTTCACGAAGCCGATCGTCGAGACCATGATTCCCGCCGCCATCAGTGAGCCGCCCACCGGGCCCATCACCGCGCGCATGGTATCGGCCGCCGGCGCCAGGCTCTGCGCCAGACCGGCGGGGCCCAGCGCTCTAACGTAGGCAACGTTGGCGAGGAGATAGACGGCAACGACGACGAGCATCCCGACCGTCATCGCCCGGGGGATCGTTCGCTCAGGACGGACGATCTCGCTCGCGATGTTGTTGGAGTACTGCCAGCCGCCATACGCGAAGAGAACGGGAATGAGCGCAAAACCCAGCGCTCGGATGACTCCGAACCCCCCTTCGATCGGCGCCGGTGCACTCCGAGACACGGGATCGACCGCTCCGCTCGTGAAGAAGATGCCCGCTCCGATCAGTACCGCGAGCGCGACGAGCTTGAGAACGGTGAAGATGTTCTGGGTGATGCTGCCGGAACGGATTCCGAAGTAGTTGACGCCGGACAATGCCACGAGCAGCCCCGCGGCAAGTGGCTTGACGTACGCAGCCGAAAGTCCGAACAGGTCCGCGGTATACCGCGCGAAGGTGACGGCCACGGCCGCGATACCGCCGCTGTTGACGATGAACAGGAACGTCCAGCCGTACAGGAACGCGGGCAGCGGACCGAAGATCTCCGTCAGGTACACGTATCCACCACCCGCCCGCGGTCTCCGCGCTCCCAGCTCGGCGAAGTACAGCGCGCCGACGAGCGCGATCGCGCCGCCGATTATCCAGACGGCGAGGATGAAGGCGGAGGTGTGTACCCGCTGCGCGACTATCGCGGGATTGAGGAATATCCCGGCGCCGATGATGCCGCCGATGACGATCATCGTCGTGTCGAATACTCCGAGACGACGAACGTACGCTGCGCTGCCCGGCCCGGCGCCTGTCATCGCATAAATATGGACGCTCGAGGGGGATATCGATGTGATGGACCGGATTGCGGGCGGGTTCTTGACCCCGCCCGGCTTTTCTCATATCTCCCGAGGCTCGGTCTCATCCTGTTCGTTCGAAGCCCACCCAACCACCCGGAGGTGTGATATGAAGGACCGGTCCCGAACCCGACTCGCAATCGCGCTTGGAGTGCTCGCGCTCGGAGCGTGCGCTACGACGACAGTGAATCAGGCGAGTGAAGAGCAGGCGATACGCGCGGTAGCAGATGAGTATCGGACCGCGTTCAACGCCCGCGACGTCGATAGACTCGTCGCCCTGCACACCCCCGACGCGGTTCTGATGATCGCCAACAATCCCCTGGCGACTGGTTCGGCGGAGCTTCGGCGCTCCTTCACCGAAGTCCTGACGCCCGGCACCACGCTCAGCTTTGCACCCACACGCATCAACGTCGTCAGTCCCACCGTCGCGACGGAGATTGGAACGTATACCCTCTCTTTCGATACTCCACAGGGCAGAGTTACGGACCGCGGCAACTACACGACGATCCTGCACAAGGTTAACGGCCAGTGGCGTCTCGCCGTCAGCGCTCCGGTGAGTTCGACACCGATGCCGATGCCGGGTGCCGCCGCGACTGTAACGGAAATGGGCGATCTACAGATGCTGGCCAGCAGTGGTCTCAGCTGGAGTG
>DASTTD010000451.1:0-2999 GCA_035760325.1 Gemmatimonadaceae bacterium | reverse complement strand
GAGTGGGGCGTGTTTCGCCATTATTGGGTAGTGTTCAAGCTCCTGATCAACGTTTTTTCCACGATAGTCCTGCTGATGTACATCCGGACGGTGGGGTACTTCGCGACCGTCGCCGCGGACACGACCCTTTCCAGCTCCGATCTTCTCGCCCTCAGGAGTGTATCCCCAGTGGTCCATGCAAGTGCCGCGATTCTCCTTTTACTGGTAGCCACGACGCTGGCAGTCTATAAGCCCCGAGGTTTGACGCCCCATGGGCTGCGTATCCGGAAACAGCGCAGTGTGTCTCAACAGGCACTGCTGCGGCAGATCGTTTTCGCGATTGCGATCTCCGTCACGGGCGCCGCGTGTTCCGGCGAGCGATCGTCAGAGGCGCCTTCCGTTGCAACGGTAAGACTCGACAGCATTGCCAGCCCCGCCGCGCCAGGAAGCGCCGAGCCGAATCTCGGGGTTTCGCCGGACGGACGGGTTTACATGAGCTGGCTCGAGCCGAATCAATCCGGCCATGCGCTCCGGGTCGCGGCTCTTGAAGGCAGCGAGTGGTCACCGGCTCAGACGGTCCGTGCCGGGCGGGATTTTTTCGTGAACTGGGCGGATTTTCCATCGATCGAAGTTCTCGACGGCGGACGCCTCGCCGTGCACTGGCTGCAGCGCAACGGTTCCGGCACCTACGCGTATGGCGTCCGGATTTCGCAGTCCGGCGATGACGGAAAAACGTGGTCCACCCCGGTGATGCCGCATCGCGACAGCTCGCAGACCGAACACGGCTTCGTCGGATTGTGGCGTGAAGCGGGAGCCCTCGGGGCAGTGTGGCTCGACGGCAGAAACTTCAGCAAGGAAGGCCACGACGCGTCGAACGAAATGATGCTTCTCGCCACTGCGGTTCACCCCGACGGTAAACTCGGCGACGAGGTGACTCTTGACGAGCGTACGTGCGACTGCTGCCAGAATTCGGCGGCTCTGACCGCGGACGGGCCGATCGTCGCCTACCGCGATCGATCGCCCGATGAGATCCGCGACATCTACGTGACACGCAGGGTCGGAGGCACATGGACACCTGGCACGCCCGTGCACTCGGACAACTGGAACATCGCTGCCTGTCCGGTGAATGGCCCGGCGGTTACGGCCTCCGGGCGGCGGGTGGCAGTAGCCTGGTTCACAGCCGCGAATGACAGCCCCCGGGTAAAGCTCGCGTTTTCCGATGACGCCGGCGCAACCTTTCGCGCTCCGATCCGTGCCGACGGTGGCAACCCCGCGGGCCGGGTCGACGTCGCAATGCTCCCCGATGGCAGTGCGCTGGTCACCTGGATCGAGCGCACGGGTGGAGATACCGCGGCGGTGCAGGCGCGTCGTGTCCATCGCGACGGGAAGATCGGGGAGACAACGATGATCGGCTCCTCTTCCGCCGCCCGCGCCAGTGGATTTCCCCAGATGGCCGTCGTCGGATCCGACGTTTTCTTCGCGTGGACCGTTCCAGGCGAGAATTCGGCAGTCCGTGTTGCGCGGGCCCGGCTTTCGGATTTCCAATGATGACCCGGCGTCTCGCCTCAGCTCTGCTCGTCGTCGCGCTCGCGGTCGCTGCGTGCACGTCTGGCGACGGATCCGGAAGTGTGCAGGTTGGAAAACCGGTCCCGGAATACCGGGCGGTATCCGTTGAAGGCGACACTGTGTCGCTCGCTGCGCAGCGAGGCAAGGTCGTCCTGTTCAACGTCTGGGCAACATGGTGCCACCCGTGCCGCGACGAGATTCCCGAGCTGCTGGTGCTCTACGAGAAATACAAGCCGCGCGGGCTCGAGCTGGTTGGTGTGAGCATCGATGCGAATGGATCTGATGAAGCCATCCGATCATTCATGAAGGATTTCAGGATGACCTATCCCGTCTGGAGAGACCCCGACGAGCGCGTCTCGACTGAATTCCTCGTCGTCGGCGTGCCGGCGACGTTCCTCATCGATCGGAACGGCACTCTTCGCTGGAGGAAGACCGGCCCGATTCAGCCCGGCGATTCATCGCTGACGGCGGCGATCGAGCAAGCGCTCGGTTCCTGAGCCATGAATGGAGCATCTCTCGGGATCACCATCAGCTTCACCGCCGGTGTCCTCAGCTTCCTTTCGCCCTGCGTGCTCCCGCTCATACCGAGCTACGTCAGCTTCATCACCGGGCTGAGCATCGACGACGTTCAGCGCTCGCGCCGGGTCACGCTCGCGCATTCGCTGCTGTTCATCACCGGTTTCACGATCGTCTTCCTCGCACTCGGCGCGACGGCGACCGTGCTGGGCCAGGCCCTCGTTCGCCATCGCGACTGGGTTGGGCGAATCGGAGGCGTGCTCGTCATCTTCCTCGGCCTCTATCTTCTCGGCGCATTCGAGCTCGGGCTGTTTGCGAGAGAGAAGCGTGTACACATCGCGAACAAGCCTCTCGGTTACTTCGGGACCTTGCTCGTCGGCATGGCATTCGCCGCGGGTTGGACGCCCTGCATTGGACCGATACTCGGCGGGGTCCTCACCTACACCGCGAGCTCCGCCGATCTCAATCGAGGACTCGTGCTGCTGCTGGCGTATTCGCTGGGACTGGCAGTGCCGTTTCTGCTGGCCTCGCTGATGATCGATCGATTCATGGATCTGCTGCAGAAACACCGGGGCAGCCTCCTGTGGCTCTCTCGCGCATCGGGCATGCTCCTGGTCCTCGTCGGGATCCTGATGATCACAGGCAGCATGACCGTGCTGTCGGCCTGGCTGCAGGGTTGGACACCGGAGGCGCTGCGAAGCCGGCTGTGAGACGCGTCAGTGTGGCAGCGGAACTCCAGAATCAGAACTACCAAGAACTACAAACTCAGAACTACCTGTTCCGGGTAATGGTTGCGGGTAACCGGTTACTGGTCTCTGTGCATGGCGAGCCGCTCGACCGGCGCAGAGACACGTAACCGACTGCCGGCAACTATCACTCAGAACAGGTAGTTCTGAGTTTGTAGTTCCCTGTAGTTCCGAGTTTATCGTTTGCTGTAA